>CAMCJY010000222.1 GCA_945875225.1 Comamonas sp. lk
CAGGCCCTCGGCAATATCGCCCTGGACGGTAATCGCGTAATCGCGCCCCTCGCGCCAAAGCACGCCCGGCTCCCAAACAAAGGTCGGTTTGGCAATTTGCGTCAGCGGAATCGACTTGCCACTGGCCGTAGGCACGTAGGCGTTACCAATATCGGAAATCGCATTGCGCTCGGACAGAGGCTGACGCAGCACGATGTCGATCAACTTGTCGCCCTCGCGGAACTGGCCCACCGTGCTGCCAGAGAGCAAGGTGCGGGCCGCCTGGGCAATCGACTGGCTGCTCACCCCCAAGGCGCGGGCCTTGGCCTGGTCCACGTCCAGCCGAATCACCTTGACCGGCTCGTTCCAGTTGTCATTGACGCCGCGCATATTGGGGTTGGCCCGCATCTGTGCTTTGACTTCGTTAGCCCGCAGCCGTAACTGGCCGGCGTCCGGCCCGATCACGCGGAACTGCACCGGGTAGGCCACCGGCGGGCCATTGGGCAAAATTTTCACGCGCGCCCGCACCTCAGGAAACTCCTGGGCCATCAGGGCTGGCAGCTGGATGCGCAGGCTTTCACGCCGTTTCAAATCGACCGGCAGCACAATGAATTGCGACACATTGGACTGCTGAAATATCGCATCCAGAGGCAAATAAAAACGCGGCACGCCCGAGCCGATCCAGGTCGCCACATTGACGACGCCACTCTCTTGCATAAGACGCGCCTCGATGCGCCGGCTGACCTCTTCATTGGCGGCAATCGAGGTGCCCTCGGCAAACCACACATCCATCATCACTTCGGGCCGGCTCGAATCCGGGAAAAACTGTTGCTGCACCCGGCCCATGCCAAAGATACCCAAGGCAAATATCAGTAGCATCACCCCAATCGTGGTCCAGCGATGCGCCACACACCAGTTCACCGTGCGCCTAAATGCGTTGTAAAACGGGGTGTCGAACACCTCATCATGGTGCGCTTGATCCGTCTTGCTTTTAGCCTTGAGTAATACCGTGCCCAGGTAAGGGACGAAGTACACCGACACCAGCCAACTCACCAGCAAGGCCAGCACCGTCACCCCAAAAATGGCAAAGGTGTATTCGCCCACGGTGGAGCGCGCAATACCGATGGGCAAAAACCCAACGGCGGTAATCAAAGTGCCGGTCAACATGGGCATGGCGGTAATTTCGTAGGCGAAGGTGGCGGCGCGCACCTTGTCATAGCCCTCCTCGATTTTGCGCACCATCATTTCCACGGCAATGATGGCGTCATCGACCAAAAGTCCCAGCGCAATGATGAGCGAGCCCAAGGAGATTTTGTGCAGGCCGATACCCCAGTAGTACATGCCCAAAAAAGTGACCGAGAGCACCAGCGGTATGGTGATCGCCACCACCAGTCCGGGACGCACATCGACGTAATACTGGCGGTACCAGGCCTGTGTGCCGGGGCGCTTGTGCAAACCTAGCGCAACAAAGCTGACCAGCAGCACGATAACGATCGCCTCGATCAGCACGCCGATAAACTCATTTACCGATTTAGCCACCGCCGTCGGCTGGTCCTGCACTTCCACCAGGCTGATGCCCACGGGCAAAGCCGCACCAATGCGCGCGGTGGCGGCCTTTAAGGCCTGACCCAGGGCAATAATGTCGCCGCCCTTGGTCATAGATACGCCCAGGGCAATGACCTGCTGACCTTGAAAGCGCACTTTGACGCCGGCAGGATCGATATAGCCACGCTTGATCTCTGCGATATCCCCCAGGCGCAACTGATTGCCCGAGCTGCCGCGAATCGGCATAGCGCGCAATTGCTCCTCGGCCTGAAACGCACCGCTCACCCGCACCTGCACCACATCGAGCGGAGTTTGCATAGTGCCTGCGCCTTCCATGGCGTTTTGCTGTGCGAGCTGGGCCAAAACCTGGTTCATGTCCAGCCCGAGCTGCGACAAGCGACGCTGCGACAACTCGATGTACAGCTTCTCCTCCTGCACCCCAAATAATTCCACCTTGTTGACATCGGGCACGCGCAGCAACTGCTGGCGTACCGAATCGGCCTGCTCTTTGACTTCAGCAGGCGAAAAACCTTCGGCCTGCAGCGCGTAAATCACGCCATACACGTCGCCGAATTCATCGTTGAAAAATGGCCCGTTGACGCCCACTGGCAAGGTGGCCCGCATATCAGCTACCTTCTTGCGTACTGCATACCAAAGATCGGGTACCTCGCCCGGGCGCGTGGAGTCTTTGAGCTGGAAAAAGATGGTGGTCTCACCCGGCTTGGAAAAGCTGCGGATCTTGTCGGCGCCGGGCACTTCTTGCAAAGTGCGCTCAATTTTGTCGGTCACCTGCTCGGCCATCTGGGTCGCTGTCGCGCCGGGCCAAAAAGCCCGAATGACCATCACCCGGAAGGTGAACGGCGGGTCCTCATCCTGCCCCAGCTGGAAGTAAGCGGCTGCGCCCAGCAGCATCAATACCAGCATCAAATAGCGCGTCAGCGCCGCATGGTCCAGTGCCCAACGGGACAGATTGAAACCGGGCTTGGGGGTGTCCTGTTGCATAGGATCGCTCACCGCGCTGGAACCGAGGACGATGCTGCGGCCGCAGCGGCTTGCTTGGACTGGTAAATCGTCACTTTTTGCCCCGGATTGAGCACGTGGGCGCCTACGCTGACCACCTGCATACCCGGCTCCAAGCCCTCAGAGACGACCACTTCATTGCCGTCGGCGGTGGTAATGGCAATGGGCTGCAGACGCACCGTCATCGTGGCTTTTTCGAGCACCCACACTGCTGCTTTTTCGCCGTCATGCTGCAGTGCACTGGTTGGCAGTTTGATAACCGACGGGCCCGAGCGGTCCAGCGCCTTGGGCGCGACGGACACGGTAGAGCCAATGGGCCAGGTTTCGGGGCCGCTTAAGCCAACCTTTACGGTAAATGTCCGCGTGACAGGATCGGCGCTAGCGGCCACTTCGCGCACGGTGGCGCTTGCGCTTTTCTGCTCCGCCCAAGCCTGCACCTGCACCTGCGAGCCGACTTTGAGCTTGCCAACTTTGTCCTCCGGCACGGCAAACACCACATCGCGCGGGCCATCCTGGGCAATGCGCAAGATCGGCGTGCCAGCGGCCAGCACCTGGCCCGGCTCGGCATCGACTGAGGTCACCACACCGGCAACGTCGGCCACCAAATTGGCATAACCGGTCTGGTTGCCCAATCCAGCAAGTTGCGCCTGAGCCTGATCAACCTGCGCCTGGGCTGCTTTAAGAGCGGTGTCGCGCCGCTCTAATTCGGCCGCGCTGATGAAATTTTGATCGCGCAAATCCTTGTAGCGCTTGGAGTCCGCCAAGGCCAAATCCCGGTTGGTGGTGGCAGCAGCCAGTTGCGCGCGGGCGCCATCGGCGGCGAGTTTGAAGTCCTGCGGGTCCAGTTGCGCCAGCAGTTCTCCCGCTTTCACATGTTGCCCCATCTCTACATAGCGGTGCAGCAATTTGCCGCCCACGCGAAAGCCCAAGCGTGACTCCACGCGCGAGCGCACTTCACCGGCATATTCAGCGCCCGACTGCATCGCGTCCAAGCCAACCGCTCGAACCTTCACCGCCCGCACCGGCTCCTCGGCGGGTACGGGTTTGGAGCAAGCTTGCAATAAGAAGCAAGCAAATAAAACAAGCCAGGCGGGCCAGGAAAGGGGGAACTTCATAGTGTTGAGTGCTGCAGAGGGAGGAGAAAACCACATGCAAAGCGCTTTGCCCTTTGGACAAGGCGTACGCAAAGGATTATTAATGACTGACTGGTTAGTAAATTATACTGATTTACCCTAGGCGTCATGCAAAAAGCCTGCAAATTTGGGGGTAGTTAGGGCTGGCGCGCGGTCACACGGGCGCGCCAGCGGCAGCCTGCTCGCTGCTGCCCAAGGCACAATCTGCGCCTATGCCACCCACTGCCGGACCCGACCCAGCGCCCATTGCGCACTACGAGAACTTCCCGGTCGCCTCTTGGCTCTGCCCGCGGCACTTACGTGCGCCGATTGCTGCGATTTACCACTTTGCCCGCACCGCCGACGATCTGGCGGACGAAGGACTGGCCAGCCCCGGACAAAGGCTGGCCGACCTGGCGGCTTACCGGCAGGCATTGCACCAAGCCGGCCAAGGCC
>CAMCJY010000223.1 GCA_945875225.1 Comamonas sp. lk
TGCTGCAAGCGCTGGGCAACAAAGCCGCTTAAGGCCACACGAGGTCGGCGAGGGCGCGGCGCCTTAGCCCAGGCGGCCTGCATCTGCCAAGCCCCCTGGCTAGGCCTGCCCGCCGAACGCTACAGCTCCCACGTGCGACGCGCTGCCAACACCGCATCCGGATAGGCTCGCTGGCCGCGCGAGCCGTTATAGCGGCCCAGGGCCAAAAACAAATCCCCATTTTCTGTGTCCAGGTAGTGGCGCAGGATGACGCAACCAAAGCGCAAATTGGTTTGTAAGTGGAATAAGGTCGCGGGGTCGCCGTCGCCGATCAGGCGGGTCCAAAACGGCATGACCTGCATATAGCCGCGAGCCCCAGCGCTGCTGATTGCAAATTTGCGGAAGTTGCTTTCTACCTGAATTAGCCCAAGCACCAGCGCCACGTCCAGCCCCGCGCGCTTGCTCTCGTACCAGACGGTGGGCAAAAATTCTTTGTGTTCCAGCGCGTCGACCTTGCGTGCGCGCAAGCGCTGGGCCATGCTGTCCAGCCAGCCCTCGTATTGCTGGCGCGCGCCGTCCTGCGCAAAGGCGGGTATCGGCGGTGCGCTTTGGTGGATGGCCGAACTGAGCGCCGAACGCACCGAATCGATGAGCGGTTCTTCCACCTGCTTGCCTGCGTGCGCCCGCTGCGGCGACAGCAGCGGCAAAGCCCACACCGCGGGCCAGGCGCGCAGGCCCTGCGCCAGCACGGTGCGGCGGCTCAAACACTTGGGGCGCTGCATGGCTTGGCGGCTTCTACAGCCAGGCCGGCTTAGACCGAGAGGCGGCTGCGTACCCAGGCGGCCGCTTCGGCTACTGGCACCGAGGTCGCCGCAGTGTCACGCCGGTGCTGGTATTCGACCATGCCCTCTTTCAGGCCCCGGTCGCCCAAGGTGATGCGGTGCGGCACGCCAATGAGCTCCCAATCGGCAAACATGGCGCCGGGTCGTTCGCCCCGGTCGTCCAGGATGACGTCGACCCCGGCGGACAGCAACTCGGCGTACAGCGCCTGGGCAGCGGTTTTGACTTCGGCAAATCGGTCCGGGCTGATGGGGCAAATCACCACCGTAAACGGCGCCAGCGCGTCAGGCCAAATGATGCCGCGCGCATCGTGGTTTTGCTCGATGGCGGCAGCGGGCAGGCGCGTAATACCGATGCCGTAGCAGCCCATTTCCATGCACTGTGGCTTGCCGTTGACGTCCAAAAACGTGGCATTCATAGCCTGGGAGTATTTGGTGCCCAGGTAAAAAATATGACCGATTTCGATACCGCGCTCAATCGCCAGTGCGCCGCTGCCATCGGGCGCCAGGTCACCCTCGACCACATTGCGGATGTCGGCCACCGCATCGGGCTCGGGTAGGTCGCGGCCCCAGTTCACACCCGCGATATGAAAATGTGGCTCATTGGCACCGCACACCCAGTCGGCCATCAGCGCCACCTCTCGGTCGGCCACGATACGCAGCGGTTTTTTCAGGCCCACCGGCCCCAGGTAGCCGGGCTCGCAGCCGAAGTGCGCGTCAATCTCAGCCAGGCTGGCAAAGCGGAAATCGGCCAGGCCGGGCACTTTAGAGACTTTGACTTCGTTCATGCTGCGGTCGCCCCGGATCAGCAAGAGCCAAACCACCGACTTGAACACTTCGCCTTTGTCGTCCCGCTCGTCCGTGGCGAGCACCAAGGATTTCAGGGTGCTCGCTAGGGGCAGCTTGAGGTACTCAGCCACATCGGCACAGGTGCTTTTTCCCGGCGTAGCGACTTTGGCCATGGTCTGGGTGGGTGCCGGGCGCGGCCCTGCGGGGGCCAGGGCTTCAGCTTTTTCCATATTGGCGGCGTAATCACTGCCGGGCGCATAGACGATGGCGTCTTCACCAGTGGCGGCTATCACCTGGAACTCTTCACTCAGGTCGCCGCCAATGGCGCCGCTGTCGGCGGCCACGGCCCGGTAGCGCAGGCCAAAGCGGTCAAAAATCTTGCGGTAAGCCTGGGCCATCACTTGGTAGCTGGCTTTGGCGGAATCGACGTCGCGATCAAAGCTGTAAGCGTCTTTCATGGTGAACTCCCGGCCGCGCATCAGGCCAAAGCGCGGGCGGCGTTCGTCGCGGAATTTGGTCTGAATTTGGTACAGGTTTTTGGGCAACTGTTTATAGCTTTTAATTTCCTGGCGGGCAATATCGGTCACCACCTCTTCGCTCGTGGGCTGCACCACGTAGTCGCGGTCGTGGCGGTCTTTGATGCGCAAAAGCTCGGGGCCCATTTTTTCGAAGCGTCCGGTTTCTTGCCAGAGTTCGGCCGGTTGCACCACCGGCATACTGATCTCAACGGCGCCTGCGCGGTTCATTTCCTCCCGAACGATGGCCTCGACTTTGCGGATGACGCGCAAGCCCATGGGCATGTAGCTGTAGATCCCGGCGCCGAGTTTTTTAATCATCCCGGCGCGCATCATCAGCTGGTGGCTGGCCACTTCGGCGTCAGCCGGAGCCTCCTTGAGGGTGGAAATCAGAAATTGGGAGGCTTTCATGCAGGGTCTCGTGAATCTCGTAGCGCGGGCCTGTTTGCAGCGGGCGAGGTGCCGTGCATAATGGCTTAAGTTTTAAAAATTTGGGGTTTGATTATGCTTGACCGGGATGGGTTTCGGCCCAACGTCGGCATCATCCTGCTCAACCAGAAAAATCAGGTTTTTTGGGGCAAACGCATACGCACCCACTCTTGGCAGTTTCCGCAAGGCGGCATTGACCGGGGCGAAACCCCAGAGCAAGCCATGTACCGCGAACTGCATGAGGAAGTGGGGCTCCAACCGGAGCATGTTGCAATTGTGGCCCGTACCCGTGACTGGTTGCGCTACGAGGTGCCGCAACGCTATATCCGCCGTGATGCGCGCGGCCATTACAAAGGCCAAAAGCAAATCTGGTTCCTGCTCCAGCTTACGGGCTTTGACTGGAACCTGAACCTGCGCGCCACCGACCATCCAGAGTTTGATGCCTGGCGCTGGAACGACTACTGGGTGCCGCTCGATGCGGTGGTGGACTTCAAGCGCGATGTTTACCACGATGCCCTGACCGAGTTATCGCGCTACCTACCGCGCCTGGACGGGCGCGCTGCAAGAAGCGGCTGATTTAAAGACCTTGCTTAACGCATCAGCACCAGATTGTCCCGGTGCAGCATTTCGGGCTCGGCGGCATAGCCCAGCAGGGCTTCGATGTCGGCAGACGGCTTGCCACACAAGAGGCGCGCTTCAATGCTGGAGTAATTGGCCAGGCCGCGCGCTATATCCTGGCCCTCTGGCCCGCGCACCGCGATCACATCGCCGCGCGAAAAATCGCCCTCCACGCGCACCATACCCACCGGCAACAGGCTTTTGCCCTGGCTGCGTACCATGCGCGCCGCCCCGGCATCGACCACCACCGCGCCGCGTAATTGCAAGTGATCAGCCATCCACTGTTTGCGGGCCTGGGTTTTCTGGGTCGGCGCGACCAAGACCGTGCCAATGGCCTCACCTTGCGCCAGCCGTACCAGCGCATCAGGCTCGCGGCCCCACGCGATGATGGTAGAGGCGCCCGAACCTGCCGCGCGCTTGGCCGCCAATATTTTGGTAATCATGCCGCCGCGCCCCAAACTACTGCCGGTGCCGCCAGCCATCTCTTCCAAGGCCAAGTCGCCTGCCTGCGCTTGGTCAATAAAGCGCGCTTGCGGGTCTTTGCGCGGGTCGGCGCTGAACAAGCCTTGTTGATCGGTCAGTATCACCAGCGCATCAGCTTCAATCAGGTTGGCAACCAAAGCGCCCAAGGTGTCGTTGTCGCCAAACTTGATTTCGACGGTCACCACCGTGTCGTTTTCATTGATGACCGGTACCACGCCCAGCTTGAGCAGCGTCAGCAAGGTGGAGCGGGCATTGAGATAGCGCTCGCGATCGGCCAGGTCAGCGTGGGTGAGCAGCACCTGGGCGCTGCCCAGGGCGTTTTCGCGCAGCTTAGTTTCGTACATCTGCGCCAGACCCATCTGGCCCACCGCCGCAGTCGCTTGCAATTCATTCACCGCCTTGGGGCGATCACGCC
>CAMCJY010000224.1 GCA_945875225.1 Comamonas sp. lk
TGTGCAAATGCCCAAAGGCATACCGGTGGCCACCTTTGCCATTGGCGCAGCCGGTGCGGCCAATGCGGCTTTGTTTGCGGTGGCCCTCTTGGCTGCGCACGATGCGGCGCTAGGCAAGCAATTGGATGCCTATCGCGCAGAGCAAACACGCGCTGCCCGCGAGCAGCTGTTGCCGGTGACGGGTTTGTCGGGCGGACTGGTCGGCTTATGAGCGCAAGCGCTGCGCTATTACCTGGGGCGCAGACCGGCGGGCCGGGCGCCGGACCGCTGACGCTGGGGGTGCTGGGCGGCGGTCAATTAGGCCGCATGTTTGTGCATGCCGCCCAAGCCATGGGTTATGAGACGGCGGTGCTGGACCCGGATGCCGACAGCCCGGCCGGGCGCGTCAGCCACCACCACATCCAAAGCGGCTACCAGGACCCCCAAGGGCTGGCGCAACTGGCCGCTTTGTGCAGCGCCGTTACCACCGAATTTGAAAATGTGCCCTCCGACGCGCTGGCCACGCTGGCCGCGACGCGGTTTGTTGCGCCAGGCGCCAAGGCCGTGGCCATTGCGCAAGACCGGCTGGCGGAAAAAGCCCACTTCGGCCTGTGCGGCGTGCCCTGCGCCCCCTTTGCTGCGATTGCAAGTCTGGCCGATATCGAGGTGGCACCTGCGGATTTGTTGCCCGGCATTTTGAAAACTGCGCGCCTGGGTTATGACGGCAAGGGCCAGGTGCGTGTGGCGGATCGCGCGCAGCTGCGCCAAGGCTTTGCCGACCTGCAACAGCAGGTTTGCGTGCTGGAAAAAATGCTGCCGCTGGCGCTGGAATGCTCAGTCATCCTAGCGCGGGGTGCGGACGGTGCCATGGTGCAATTGCCGGTGCAGCGCAATCTGCACCGCGCCGGGATTTTGGCGGTGACCGAGGTGTTTGAAGGCAATGTCCCGGCGGCGCTGGCCGCACAAGCGGTGCAATCAGCCCGCGCTATCGCCCAAGGGCTTTCCTATGTGGGCGTGCTGTGCGTGGAGTTTTTCGTGTTGCAGGACGGCAGCCTGGTGGTCAATGAAATCGCACCGCGCCCGCACAACAGCGGCCACTACAGCCTGGACGCTTGCGACCAGTCGCAGTTTGACTTGCAAGTGCGCACCCTGGCGGGCCTGCCCCTGACTGCGCCGCGCCAGCACAGCGCCGCCGTGATGCTCAACCTCCTTGGCGAACTCTGGGGCCCGGGCTTGGATGCGACCCCTCCCTGGGACGCGGTGCTGGCACTGCCAGGCGCGCATTTGCATTTGTATGGCAAGCGCCAGGCGCGGGTCGGCCGCAAGATGGGTCACCTGACGTTGACCGCCAACAGCCCGCACACGGCGCGCGCCAGCGCACTTGAGGCGGCGCAGATTTTGGGGATCGAAGCGTTTTAAATGCTTTTGAGCATTTTTGGCGCCCATTTACCCGCTTATACCCATGATTTTGCAAATCCATGAAAGCTCCAGTCTGCCGCACTGCGAGCGGGTGTTACGCCAGGGCGGATTGCTGGGCCTGCCCACCGAAACCGTCTATGGCCTGGCAGCGGATGCGGACCATGCCCAAGCGGTAGCGGGGATTTTTGCCGCTAAAGGCCGGCCAGCGGACCATCCGCTGATCGTGCATGTGGCCGATATGGACGGCGGCTTGAGCGGCGCGCGCTATTACGCCCGGGATATTCCTGAATTTGCCATGCGCCTGATGCAAGCCTTTTGGCCCGGGCCGCTGACCTTGATACTGCCGCGCCGCGACGGGGTGGCTGCTGCCGCTGCTGGCGGACAGGACTCGGTCGGTCTGCGCTGCCCGGCGCACCCGGCCGCCCAAGCCCTGCTGCGCGCCCTGCGCCACAGCGCGCAAGGCGGCGTGGTCTGGGGCCTGGCTGCGCCCAGCGCCAACCGCTTCGGGCGCATCAGCCCGACCACGGCGCAGCACGTCCACAGCGAATTCAACACGGGGCGGGACGCCGATGACCCTGGCGCATTGCTGATTCTGGACGGCGGGCCCTGCGAAGTGGGCATTGAATCGACGATAGTCGATTGCACACGGGGGGCGCCGGTGCTTTTGCGCCCGGGGGCGATCAGCATAGAAGCGCTGGCGCTGGCCTGCGACCAAGCAGTTCGACTGCCCCAAGAGATGCCGTGCAGCCAGGCCGCGCCGCGCGCCTCGGGCACTTTGGCCGCGCACTACGCGCCGGATGCGAAAGTGCGGCTCATGGAGACTGCCGCCTTGCAGCAAGCCTTGCAGCCCGACTCTGGGCAACGCCAGGCGGTGGCCGGGCGCATTGGTGTCTATATGCGCACGCGGCCCGGTATTGCGGCGCACGAGGTAGCCCAGCCCCATGGCGGCTTGGAAGGCCAAGCGCCACAACTGCTGCTGCGCGCCATGCCACAGGACGCGACGCGCGCGGCGCAGCATCTGTTTGCCGCCTTGCGCGCGCTCGACGAGGCGGGCGCACAGGAAATTTGGGTAGAGGCTACGCCCGATAGCCTGGAATGGGCCGGCGTAGCCGACCGCCTGCAACGCGCCAGCGTCGCATAAGCACTAAAAATCTACTTATCTACGGTAAAAACCGTTAATACGCCGGTATAAGCGTACAAATGCTGGTGGGCAATTTCTCCGGCAGCAAAAAATCCGACCAAGGGTACGTCGCCCAGGGCGTGGCGCACGATCTGCATTTCTGCGCTTGCGCCACCAAAGTGGGGGCCGCCGCGCCCGGTGCAGCTGATGTATATCGCGCCGGCAATGCCTTTTTGCACCGGCGCAGACGCGCCAGTGCCCGAGGCTGCGGCACCGACGGCCTGCGGCTCGAGCAACTCCTCGGGGCTGAGTTCTTCGCGTATTTCGGCGCAAATGCGCGTTAAATCGGCGCGTGCTGTCTGCACACTGCGCTGGCAAAAGGCCAGTTGCCCGCCGACCCGCGCGTGGTCACTCAGCGCGATGCCCCGGTGGCCTGGGTCCAAACCGATGATGTGGCGCACCAGCACCTCGCTGCCGAAATTGCCGGTTTTGCGAACTGCAGCGCTGTCGCTGCCCGTGGGCGGATTGGCCAGGCCAACCAAGGTGCTGCGTACCGCTTGCAAGGCTTCCTGGGGCCGCTCCAGTGAAATCGACAAATCTGACAGTAGTGCATCCAAGGCCGGTTCGCCGTCCAGGCTGAGTACCAGGTTGTGATGCGCCTCGGTAATCACGCGGACGCGCGACACCGGTTTGCAGCCCTGGGTGACACGCGAAACCACGGTAATTTCCGGCCCGAAAGCCACGCCGCTCAAACCGCCGCTAAATACGCCTTTAGCCAGGCCTTGGCCGCTCAGGTTGCCATCGGCCGCCAGCGCAAATTGCACGCTTTTACCCCGGCTGCTAGCCAGACCGCCAAACAAATAGCCAGTCTCGGTACGGCTTGACATTTCGGCCAGCAATTCCGGTAGATCCGCCGTGGTGCCGTCCGCATGCACCAGTGCGCTATAGGCTTCAAAGCCCAGACTTAGAGGCGAAACCCCGGAAAACACGCGGTATTGGTCAGACGGCAAATCCAGCAGCATGACCGCCATGGCCGGTTCGTCAAAATACTCCACGTTGTTAGCGGCAATGCCTATGCCGACCGTACCCGACCAGTCGGTAACCGAAGGCAGCTCGGCGCTCAAGTGGTCCAAAATTTCCTGCGCGTCCTGCGCATAGTGGTCGGTGATATAGAGCAGTGCCAGCGTGGGCGTGACCGCGTGCAGCGAGCTCGACATCTGGCCGCGCAACTGCGCCAGTACCAAAGCGCTAGCGCTTTGCCACTGGGGGTGCGTAGCGTGCGCGTAAGAAAAAGTTTGCATGGTTGGTTATTGATGTGCGCGCGCGCCGCTTTAGGTGGCGCTGCGGCGCGACTTGGCGCTCTTTTTAGCCGCCGCGGTTTTGCGTGGCGCTTTGCCTGTGGTTTTGGCTGCGGCACTCTTTGATTTGGTGGCGCTGGGTTTGCCGGCGGCTTTCGCACTCTGGACTACTGCCGCACTGTGCTTGGCCGCATCCTGTAGCGCTGTGCTGGCAATCTGCTGGAACTGCTGGGTAAGCGCACCCCAT
>CAMCJY010000225.1 GCA_945875225.1 Comamonas sp. lk
CGCTGAAAATCGTACACGCCGATCAGGTTCAGGGCGTCAGTATTCAGCGCGGTTTCTTCTGAGATTTCGCGGGCAATGCCTTCTTGGGGCGTTTCGCCCGCTTCCATAAACCCGGTGATCAGCGCATACATCTTGCCCGGCCAAGCTGCATTGCGCGCCAGCAGCACACGGCCGTCGATTTCAATCACTGCGGCCAGCACCGGCGTGGGGTTGTTCCAATGGGTAAAGTCGCAAGCCGTGCAGCGCAGGCGCGACTTGTCGCCGCCATCTTCGGCTTGCGTGACCCAGGCCAACTCGGTGGCGCAGTGTGGACAAAACTTAAATGCGTGGGTCATAGCTTGCTAGTGGGCTCAAGCGGGAAAAACGCCGGTGGACAGGTAACGATCACCCCGGTCGCAGACGATAAAAACAATCGTCGCATCGTGCACTTCGCTGGCGATTTGCTGGGCGATCCAGCACGCACCCGCCGCCGACACACCGGCAAAAATGCCTTCCTCACGGGACATGCGACGGGTCATGTCTTCGGCGTCCATCTGGCTGACCAGGCGGATTTCATCGACATAGCTAGCGTCGTAAATTTTGGGCAAATAGTCGGGCGACCATTTGCGTATGCCAGGGATGCGCGAGCCTTCGGCGGGCTGCGCGCCGATGATGCGTATGGCCGAGTTTTGCTGCTTAAGGTAACGCCCTACCCCGGTGATCGTGCCGGTGGTGCCCATGGCACTGACAAAGTGGGTAACGCCGCCTGCCGTGTCGCGCCAAATTTCGGGACCGGTGGTTTCGAAGTGGATTCGCGGGTTATCGCCATTGGCAAACTGGTCCAGCACACGGCCTTTGCCCTCGGCCTGCATGCCGTCGGCTAGGTCGCGCGCATGTTCCATGCCGCCTGTCTTGGGCGTAAGGATGAGTTCGGCACCAAAGGCCTTCATGGTTTGGGCGCGCTCTATGGACAAGTCCTCAGGCATGATGAGCACCATGCGGTAGCCCATGATGGCGGCGGCCATGGCCAGGGCAATGCCGGTGTTGCCGGAAGTGGCCTCTATCAAGGTGTCGCCGGGCCGGATGTCGCCGCGCTCTTGGGCGCGGCCGATCATGGAGACCGCAGCGCGGTCCTTTACCGAACCAGCCGGGTTATTACCCTCCAACTTGCCCAAAACGATGTTGCGGCGCGCTTGGTTGTCGGTTGCACCTATGCGCTGCAAAGCCACCAGGGGCGTATTTCCGATTAGATTTTCGAGTGTGCGGTACGTGCTCATGGGGCTAACTTTGCCACAAAGGCTTTACACCGGGCTCCAGCAAGGACTCGGCGCAGATAAAACGGTTTTTACAGCGCAAATATTTTTCCGGGGTTCAAAATATTGTGCGGGTCTAGTGCCTGCTTGATAGCACGCATCATGGCCACCGCACCCGCGCCGGTTTCATTCACCAGAAACTCCATTTTGTGCAGGCCCACGCCATGCTCGCCGGTGCAGGTGCCGCCCAGGCGCAAAGCGCGGGCCACCAGTTGCGCATTGAGTTGTTCGGCGGTTTCGCGCTCTTTGGCGTTGTCCGGGTCAATCAGGTAGCCCATATGGAAATTGCCGTCGCCTACGTGGCCCACCATGAAGTAGGGTATGCCCGCCGCATTGGCTTCATCCACTGAATCGAGCAGCGCATCGGCCAGTTTGGAAATGGGCACGCAGGTATCGGTAGTCACGCAACGGCAACCTGGGCGAGACTGGATACCTGCAAAGTAGGCGTTGTGGCGCGCGGTCCATAAGCGCGTGCGCTCTTCGGGCGTGTCGGCCCACTGAAAGCCATGGCCGCGGTTGTCCGTGACGATTTCTTGCACCGTGGCAATTTGCTCCTGCACACCGGCAGGTGAGCCGTGGAACTCCATCAGCATCATCGGCCCTTCGGTCAGGTTCAGTTTGGAGTGCTGGTTAACCATGCGCACCGTGTTGCCGTCGAGCAATTCGCAGCGCGCAATCGGCACGCCCAGCTGAATAATTTGGATGGTGGTGTTCACCGCATCGGCTAAGGATGAAAAAGCGCAGGTCGCGGCCATCACCGCCTCAGGCAAGGGGTACAGCTTGAGCGTGATTTCCGTGATCACGCCTAGCGTGCCTTCGCTACCCACCATCAAGCGCGTCAGGTCGTAGCCCGCGGAGGACTTTTTCGCACCGGTTCCGGTGCGTATGACTTCGCCGCTGGCAGTGACCACTTGCAGCGCCAGCACGTTTTCGCGCATGGTGCCGTAGCGCACGGCGTTGGTCCCGCTGGCGCGGGTGGCGCACATACCACCCAGGCTGGCATCTGCGCCAGGGTCAATCGGGAAAAACAAGCCTGCCGATTTCACCGCGTCATTGAGCTGCTTGCGGGTGACGCCCGGTTGCAAGGTCACGGTCAAGTCATCGGCATGGATGGACAGCACCTGGTTCATACGGCTGAGGTCCAGGCTGATACCCCCCTGTACGGCCAGCAAATGGCCCTCCAGCGAAGAGCCCACTCCAAATGGAATGACCGGGGCACGGTATTGCGCGGCCAATTGCACCGCGGCCGCCACGTCTTCGGTGGTTTGTGCGAAAACCACCGCTACCGGGGGCGGGGCTTGCATGGCCGATTCGTCGCGCCCGTGCTGCTCGCGAACCGCCATGGCGGTGGAGCACTGGACGCCAAAACGCGCTTGCAATTGCTCTAAAAACGCCGGCGCGATAGCGCGCGCAGAAATAGAGGGCATGAGCGAAGCGGCAGTCAGTGGTGCGTTCATAGCCTAAATCCTTCTCATCAGGGGTGCGGGTGGCTCAGAGTCCCAAGCATAACGCCAGCCCCGCCCGCCACTGCGGGGGTCGCTAAGATAGCGTCGCGCCAAACCGGCGCCAGCCATTTTTTACCCGAGACACCTCCCATGACGATTTCCATGTACCAAGCCAGCGCGCCGCGCCTGGTCAATGCCTTGACCAATTTATCCGCGCTCCTTACAAAAGCCCAAGCCCACGTGGAAGCTAAAAAAATAGACCCGGCCGCCCTCATCGATTTTCGGCTCTACCCCGACATGCTGAGCTTTAAGCGGCAAATTCAGATCGCCAGCGACACCTGCAAAGGCGTCATGGCCCGCCTGGCCGGGGTAGACATCCCCGCCTACGAGGACACAGAGCAAAGCTTTGAGGACTTGCAAGCGCGTATCGCCAAGACCATCGCCTTCGTCGAGAGCTTCACCCCAGCGCAAATCGACGGCACCGAGGACAAAGACATCGTGACCAAGCGCGGCGATACCGAAACCCATTACAAAGGTATGCAGTTTTTATTGGGTCACGCCTTGCCTAATGTGTACTTCCACGTAGCCATGGCCTATAGCATCCTGCGCCACAATGGGGTGGAAGTGGGCAAACGCGACTACCTCGGGAAAATCTAGAACTCTCCGATCTCGGCCTCGGCATTGGACCGGGTTGGCTGCACAACACCCACCACAGGAGATAAGCCTATGTTCCCCACCGCGATTGCCGGCAGCCTGCCCAAACCCGACTGGCTTGCAGAGCCGCAAAAGCTCTGGCCCCAATGGCGCGCCAGCGGCCAAGCCTTGGAGCAAACCAAGGCCGATGCCACGCTTCTTTGGATCAAGACCCAGGAGGACGCGGGCCTGGACGTGATAGGCGATGGTGAACAGGCACGCCAGCATTTTGTGCATGGGTTTGTCGAACAGATCGAAGGCATAGACTTTGAAAACAAAGTGCGCATGGGCATTCGCGACAACCGCTACGACGCTATGGTGCCCCAGGTGATGGGGCCGCTGCGCCTCAAAGGCCGAGTGCATGCGATGGAGGCGCAACTGGCCCGGGCGCATACCAAACGCAACCTGAAATTCACGCTGCCCGGCCCGATGACGATTGTCGATACCGTAGCCGATCAGTACTACGGCGGCGGGCGCGAAGGCCGCATCAAAATGGCTTTTGCCTTTGCCGAACTCCTCAATGCCGAAGCGCTCGCGCTGCAAGCCGACGGCGTGGACATCGTGCAATTTGACGAGCCGGCTTTCAATGTCTTTATGGACGATGCGGCCGACTGGGGCGTGCAAGCG
>CAMCJY010000226.1 GCA_945875225.1 Comamonas sp. lk
GCCAAGATCACCGCCGGCCTGCCCCCGGGCATGAAGCTTCCGTTTTAGCGCGTGATGGCTTTTCAAGCAGGGGCGTCGCGCCATGTCTGACGCGCATGCGCTGGACGCATTGATTCAGGCCTTGCGGCGCCTGCCCGGTGTGGGTATCAAATCGGCGCAGCGTATGGCCTTTCATTTGCTGCAACGCGACCGGCCCGGTGCGCAGGCTTTGGCACGGGCTTTGCAAGAGGCCAGCGAAAACGTACGCCATTGCCAGCGCTGCCACACCTTTACCCAAGATCAGGTGTGTGCCACCTGCCTGGATACCCGGCGCGACCATACGCAGCTGTGTGTATTAGAGACACCCGCCGATCAGGCTGCTATGGAGCGCACTGGCGCCTACCAGGGGCTCTACTTTGTGCTGATGGGCAAGCTCAGCCCGCTCGATGGCATCGGCCCGCACGAATTGGGCTTGGAAAAATTGTTTGCCCGCGCGTGTGATGGCATCGTGCGCGAAGTGATTTTGGCGACCAACTTTACCGCCGAAGGTGAGGCCACGGCCCATGTTGTCGCCCAAGGCCTGCGTGCGAAAGGCCTCAATCCAACGCGGCTGGCGCGTGGTGTGCCGGTAGGTAGCGAACTGGAATACGTGGACTTGGGAACGATTGCGCACGCCTTGGTGGACCGGCGCTGAGTGGCTTATTTTTAATTATTTTTTGGGGAGTGTTGTATGACTGATTCTGTTTTTTCCGTTTTACATTGGTGCGTTTTGCTCGCGGCTTTTATGCCCATCATTTGCGCCGGCATGGCCAAGTCCAATGGCTTTGGTAAGCCTGTCCAAGAAGGGGGCTACGACAATGCCATGCCACGCCAGTGGCTGGCAGGGCAAACCGGTTGGCGGGCCCGCGCGCATGCGGCGCAGTCCAATTGTTTTGAAGCGCTTCCTTTCTTTATTGGAGCTGTAGCGCTGGCTCAGCATGCAGGCGCTGACGCTGCACGCATGGATATGCTGGCCCTGGTCTATGTGGCCCTGCGTGTGGTGTATGTCGCTTTGTATATTACAGACTTTGCCAATGCGCGCAGTTTGGCATGGGCGCTGGCTCTAGCCACCAATGTAGCGATTCTTTTTTCCGCAGCGCCTGGCGCCTGAAACGACTTAGGCGCAGGGCGCGCCTATTTTTTTTGCTGCTTTTCTGGCGGTTTTTTGGCGCTTGGCTTGGGCGCTGGTTTGGCTACCGCCTTAGCTACGGTCTTAGGCTTGCTTTTGAGTTTGCTTGCCGAGCCCGCGGGGACGTTCACAAATATCACCAAGGCCTGGCCCGGTTTGAACTTTGCGTTGGCCGCCACTTTGTTCCATTGGGCCAGATTCGCAGGGCTGACCTTTAGGCGTTTGGCCAAGGACGCCACGGTGTCTGCCTTGCCCGCGCGAATGGATTTGCGCACGCTAATCATTTCCGGGGTGAAAGTCACCTGACCTCGGTCGGCGACGGACTCGCTGATATCTTTTTGCGAATGGGCGGCGCGGGGTACCAGCAGCGTAGAGCCGGCTTTGATGAGCATACGCGGAGGTATATTGTTGAGCTCCCGCAATTGCGATTCGGTCATACCCACTTGCTTGGCTGCTTCAGCAATGCGCACCGTGGACGGGGCCACCCAAACCGTCCAACTGGCTAAACGCGGGCCTTTGAACTCTTGTAGATTTTTTTCGAACACATCGGCGTTGTCCCAGGGCAGCAGGATGTGTGGTGTACCAGCTGCCATGATGATGGGCTTGTTTACCGAGGGGTTGAGTGACTTGAAATCCTCCAAAGGCACGCCAGAGAGCTTGACCGCCATCGCCACGTCGATGTCGTTGGCGATGCTCACGGTTTTGAAATAGGGATGGTTGCCAATATCTGGCAATTGCGCACCGAAAATTTCTGGCTGGTCCACAATGTTTTTAATCGCTTGCAATTTTGGCACGTAGTACTGGGTTTCCTGCGGCATGCCCAGGTCGGTATAGCCGGTGGGCAGGCCTAGGCGTTGGTTTTTGGCGATAGCGCGTCCGACACTGCCTTCACCCCAGTTATAGGCCGCCAGCGCCAGATGCCAGTCGCCAAACATGCCATGCAGCTTTTGCAGGTAGTCCAGCGCGGCGCGGGTCGAGGCCAGAACATCACGCCTATCATCCCGAAACACGTTTTGCTTGAGCTCGAAGCTTTTGCCAGTCGCTGGCATAAATTGCCACATACCTGCCGCTTTGGCGCTGGAGACCGCCTGCGGGTTAAATGCGCTTTCTACGAATGGCAGCAAGGCCAGCTCGGTAGGCATATTGCGCCTTTCCAACTCTTCCACAATATGAAAAAGGTATTTGCGTGAACGATCCGTCATGCGAAAAATGTAATCCGGCCGTGCGCTGTACCACTGCTCGCGGTCCCGAACCAGATGGCTGGTGAGATTGGGCATGGCGTAGCCACGGCGTATGCGCTCCCATAAGTCGGCGGGGGTGGCCGTCTCGGCGACTTGCAGAGACTTGCTTTCCTGCACATCGAGCGCCTGCAGGCTGGCTGGGCTTTCAGCAGCAGGCGTGAGGCTCGTGCAGCCCAGGAGCAGCAGGGCAGTGAGCGCACGCAGGGCGCGAAGCATAGTGAAGCACATGGGTTGGGGCAATGGGGTCTGACTAGAATGCGCCGGACTTAGCAGCGGTTTGCTGCACAGTGGCGTTTTGGGGTGGAAGATGGATTGGTTGGCGACTGGCCGACGCATCTTGGGACACCCAAAAAAATCAGCGTAGGCAGAGCGGGCAGCGAAAACAATGTCATGAGCGAGCGGATTATAGATTTGCAGGACTGGCTCCAAACCCATGCTGGACGCTATATGCTGGCTTGGGAGCAGGGCCAAGCGGACGCATTGGTCGCAGACATGTTCGGCTTTCATGCTTTGCAGCTGGGGTTGCCGCAATTGCAGGGCTTGGCCCACAACCGCATGCCGCACCGCTGGTTGGCGGTTCAGGAGCCGCCCGACCTGGTGCCGCAGGATGAAGCGAACCCAGGGCCTAGCCTTGCACTGGTTACAGATTTTTCGGCCCTGCCTTTTCCCGCTGCCAGTTTGGATTTGGTGTTGATGCCGCACAGCCTTGAAGTGAGCATGGATGCCCATGCCACTTTGCGCGAGGTCGAGCGTGTGCTGGTGCCGCAAGGGCGGGTGCTGATTTGCGGCTTCAATCCGGTCGGCTTGTGGGCGCTGCGGCAGGCGCGTTCGCGCTTATGGCAGAGCCTGACCGGCGGTCGCTGGTCGGGCCAGGGCTATTTGCCGGTAGCGGGTGAATACATCGGCTATTGGCGCTTACGCGATTGGCTGCGGCTGCTCGATTTTGAGGTGGAAATTGTGCGCTTTGGTTGCTATGTTCCTGCGGTGTCCAGCCCGGCTTGGCTGCAACGCTTTGCCTGGATGGAGAACCTGGGGCCGCGCTGGTGGCCGATTTTTGGTTCCAGTTATTTGGTGGTGGGGGTCAAGCGCGTGCGCGGCGTGCGTTTGCTTGGTTCGGTGTGGAAGACCACGCGTGGGCGCGTGCCCCGTCAAGTGCCGGCGGGCCAGAGCAACCAGGATGCGCTGCTTAAGGAGCGACAGCATTGAATAAGATCGTGATTTACACCGACGGCGCCTGCAAAGGCAATCCGGGGCCGGGCGGTTGGGGTGCACTTTTGCGTGCTGCCGATGGCGCAGAAAAAGAACTTTGTGGCGGTGAGCCAGAGACTACCAACAACCGCATGGAGATGATGGCGGTGATCGAGGCACTTTCGGCACTGAAGCGCCCTTGCCATGTGATCCTGTTTGTGGACAGCCAGTATGTGCTCAAAGGGATGACCGAATGGCTGCATGGCTGGAAGGCCAAGGGCTGGCGTACGGCAGCCAAGCAACCCGTCAAGAACGTGGATTTGTGGCAAAGACTGGATGCCTTGGTACACCAAAGCGAACACCGCATCGAGTGGCAATGGGTCAAGGGCCACGCCGGCGACCCCGGCAATGAGCGCGCCGACGCCCTGGCCAACCGCGGGGTGGAACAGCTCAGCCGCTAGTTCAGAGCACGCC
>CAMCJY010000227.1 GCA_945875225.1 Comamonas sp. lk
AATGGGTGGCAACTAGTTTGCGCGCGCCTGCGCCAAAGCGGATGGGGGTGGGAAAGGAAAAAGAAGTGATGCTCATAGAGAAATGCTCAAAAAATAATGCTGATGGTGTCGGGATGCAAAAGGCAGGGCTTGTGCACCGCTTACTCAAATGATCTCGAAGTAGCGCTTGAGTTCCCAATCGGTCACACCGTCAAGCCACTGGCGCCATTCCCATTCGCGGGTGGCGGCGAAGTGGTCCACAAAGGTGTCGCCCAGCCAGTCGCGGGCGATTTTGGATTCTCGAAAATTACGCGTGGTCTCTATTAGCGTGCGTGGTGCGCGCGGGATGTTTTCTGCGCCCTGGTTGGTGCCGGTAATCGCTGGGGCCTTGAGCTTGAGGCCTTTTTCCACGCCATCTAATCCTGCGGCAATGACAGCGGCCATCGCCAGGTAGGGGTTGACATCGGCGCCGGGGCAGCGGGTTTCCAGGCGGGTGGATTTGGGTGAGCCGGCAATGACGCGAAAGCTGGCGGTGCGGTTGTCTACACCCCAGGTGGGTTTGACCGGCGCCCAAAAACCATCGACCAGACGCTTGTAGCTGTTGATGGTGGGCCAGAACATCGGGGCAAATTCCATCAGGCAGGCCACCTGCCCAGCCAGGTAGCTTTCGAACAATTTGCTCATGCCGTGGCGGCCCTTGGCATCGGCAAACACGTTGTTTTTGCCGTCACTCAAAGACTGGTGGATGTGGCCGCTGCAACCGGGTAGGTGTTGGTTCCACTTGGCCATAAAGCTGGGCATGATGTCATAGCGCTTGCCTATTTCGCGTGCGCCGGTTTTGAACAAAATCGCACGGTCCGCTTGCTCCAGCGCTTCCGAGAACGCAATGGCCGCTTCATACACGCCAGGACCCGTCTCCGTATGCAGGCCTTCGATGGGCACACCAAAGGCTTGCATATCGTCCATCAAAGCATTGAAAAACCCGCCGTTATCGGCCATGCGCAAGAGCGAATAGCCAAACATGCCCGGAGTGAGCGAAGTCGGGCCCACGCCTTTCTTATCGGCCCAGCTTTGCGGCGTCTCTTTGAAGTTAAACCATTCAAACTCCATACCGGTCATGGGCGTGAAACCCATTTTGTGCGCTCGAGCCAGTACGCGCTTTAAGGTCTGGCGCGGGCATACCGCGTAGGGCGAACCATCGGCATTGACAAACTCGCCCAGGAAAAACGGCACCTGCTGGTCCCAGGGCACATTGCGGGCCGTGTTCAGGTCTAGGCGCGCCAGCGCGTCGGGGAAGCCGTGTTGCCAACCGGTGACGCTGGCGTTGTCGTAGCAGGTGTCATGGGCGTCCCAGCCAAAGACCACGTCGCAAAAACCAAAGCCGCCCGCCGGATAGGGCTGGACGGCGCCCATGAATTTGTCGATATGCAGGTATTTTCCGCGCAAGATGCCATCGATGTCGCTGACCGCGACCTTGACTTTGTTGCTGCCGCTCTTTGCGACGGCCGCAACGGCCGGGTGTTGTTTGTCTTTTGCCATGAATCCCTCTTTTGTATCCACTTTGCGCCTTTGGGCAGCCATGGGCGTTACCCAAGTCCTGCATCGCAAGCGCCGCTGCATGCGGCAACCTGCAGCGAGAATTCTACGGGTCACGCTTGGGACAGAAATGCAAAGCATTGCCGCTAGCGGTGGCAATGCCTAGCGAAAACCGTGTAAAGCGGATTTTGCTCAGGCTTTGCGCACCACCACCAAGCCTTTCAGGTACTCGCCTTCGGGAAAGTTCAGCGTCATCGGGTGGTCGGGCGCGGCGCCCAGTCGTTCGCTGATAAAACCGTCCACCCCGGCGTCTGCGCCCGCAGAGGCGACGATCTTGTGAAACAGATCCGCGCTGATGCCGCCCGAGCAGGAAAAGGTAAACAGCACACCTTGCGGCTCCAAAATTTGCAAGGCCAGGCGATTGATATCTTTGTATGCACGCGCTGCACGTTCGGCATGCGCAATCGTGGGGGCTAGCTTGGGCGGGTCCAGCACGATGGCGTCAAAGCGGCGTCCCTCTTTGGCAAAGCGGCGCAAGCTGGCGTTGACATCGGCATCAACAAATTCGGCGCGCTCGGCCGCAAAACCATTGCGCCCCAAATTGCTGGCAGCAAGCGTCAGCGCCGGTGCTGAGGAATCTATGGACGTTACATGCGCTGCGCCCCCGGCCAGCGCCGCCACGCTAAAGCCGCCGGTATAGCAATAGCAATTAAGCACGCGCTGCGATTGCAGGCGCTGCACATACTGCGCAAATCGTTGGCGGCTGTCACGCTGGTCCAGGTAGTAACCGGTCTTATGACCTTGCGCAATGTCCAACCCGAGTTGCCAGCCATGTTCGCGCAGCACCAGCGCCACTTCGCCCTGGCCGCGCAGCCAGCCAACGCGGGTGTCCAGGCCTTCAAGGCCGCGGCTGCTGGCGTCCGAGCGCTCGTAGATTTTGTCCAATCCGGTATGCGCCAGTAAGGCGTCGGCAATCGCGTCTTTCCAGCGCTCGCAACCCGCGCTGCCGAACTGCGCCACCAGCGTATCGCCATAGCGGTCTACGATCATGCCGGGCAAGCCGTCGGATTCGCCATGCACCAAGCGCAGGCTGTCGCTATCGATGGACAGACGTGCACGCGCCTCAATCGCGCTGTGAATGCGGGCAGCGAAAAATGCGGCGTCTATGCGGTCGCCTTCCTCAAAACTCCAGATGCGGGCGCGTATGCGCGATTGCGGACTAAAGGCCCCCCAGCCCAGAAACTGGCCCGCATGCCCCTCCACCCGCACCGTCTCGCCGCTATCACCGCCGCCTTTGGCAATCGCCGATTCAAAAATCCAAGGGTGTTTGCGCAGCAAGGAGCGCTCTTTGCCTTCGCGTAGTCGCAGTGTTTTCATAACGGGCATTGTCGTTGGCATCGCCCGGCGCAAGCTGGGTGGCTGTGCGCCTGCTCAAGCCAGCACGCCTAACCCGTGTTTTTGGACTACCGCCAATAACTTGAGCGCCATGCCGCTGGGCTGTTTACTGCCGGATTCCCACTTTTGAATAGTGGATTCGCTGGTGTTAAGGTATCTTGCAAAAACCGGCTGGCTGACATGCGCCTGCTCTCGGATGTTTTTGATTTGGGTTGGCGCAAGCGTTGCCGGCACCGCCAGGCAAGTTTCATTAAACTGGCGCATCGTAGTTTGGTCTATGGCGCCGACCTTTTGCAACGCAGCAGCAGAGGAATGGATCGCCGCAAAGGCATCACTTTTGAATTTCTGTTTTTTCGTCATGGCAAATTTCCACAAAGTCTCCGTTGATCAGTAATTGGCTAAGTTGCATTTCAGTTAAGCCCGCATAACTTGTGGCCAACTGGCGAAAAGCAAGTAATTCATCTTTCTCAATGTTTGCGCGGTCCTTCTTGGCAAACAGATACGCATAAACCCAGTGCCTGCCGCCTTTAGCCAAGTGATGGATCGGTGTAGATTGGTATTGAGCCGTTTTTTGAAAACACCGCCACCCAAATCATCCACCTGCCCCAACAAAACCTGCTGTATTGCCAAACAAAGCTGCGCGTCATTGATCTTGGCCCTTTTTGCGTCCTTGGAAAACCAGGCGGTTTTGAAAGCGCGACTGAAGGCATCGGAAGGCATGATTTAGTGTAGCACCAGGTGATACTAAATACAAGATTCTCTATTGGCCCTATTCAATAGCGTCGCCAAGCGCGTAGAGAGGGCGAGCATGAACTGTCTGTGGCGCTATGCACTCGTTGGCGAGATGCCCGCTGGGCTACTTTGCGCAGCAAGGAGCGCTCTTTGCCTTCGCGTAGCGCAGCGTCCCCATAGGCTGGGTCCGGGCGACGATTTTTTAGCCTGCGTTATGAGGCGCCCGGCCCCAGCCTGCGGGGACGCGGGCTCAGCCGTCGGCTTTCGGGGTATGCGGGCTCAGTCACCCGCTCGCAGCAAATCTTCCATCGCCTGAAACTGGCTCATGTACACCTTGCCCGATAGCGACTGGAAAAAATGCGTGCCGCGCAGGCGGTCCATGACCGGGCC
>CAMCJY010000228.1 GCA_945875225.1 Comamonas sp. lk
TTCGTAGTGGTCCACCACTTTGGCGGAATAAGCCATTGTGTTTACCTCTTTATGTGTGATTTAGGGGCCGGTGTCGGCTGCTTAATGCGCAGCCCATTGGATCGTGGAAATATCGATACCTTCCTGGTACATATCCCACAAAGGGCTTAAGTCGCGCAACTTGGCGACGTGGAACTTAATCGTCTCAACCGCGTAGTCGATTTCAGCCTCGGTGGTCCAGCGGCCAATCGTCATACGCAAGCTGCTGTGCGCCAACTCATCGCTACGGCCCAGGGCGCGCAGCACGTAGCTGGGCTCCAGACTGGCCGAGGTGCAGGCCGAGCCGCTGCTCACCGCCAGGCCTTTGATGCCCATCATCAGCGATTCGCCCTCGACGTAGTTAAAGCTCATGTTCAAGTTGTGCGGCACACGCTTTTCCAAGTGGCCGTTGATAAAGACCTGCTCCACGTCTTTGAGACCCGCCAGCATGCGCTCGTGCAAAGCGCGGATGCGGATGTTCTCGCCCGCCATTTCTTCCTTGGCGACGCGGTAAGCCTCGCCCATGCCCACGATCTGATGGGTTGGCAAAGTACCGCTGCGCATGCCGCGCTCATGGCCGCCACCGTGCATTTGCGCTTCCAGGCGGATACGCGGCTTGCGACGCACAAACAAGGCGCCTATGCCTTTGGGGCCATAGGTTTTGTGCGAGGTCAGGCTCATCAAATCGACCGGCATATCAGCCAGATTGAAATCCACCCGCCCCGTGGCCTGCGCGGCATCGGTATGAAAAATAACGCCTTTTTCTCGGCAGATCGCGCCAATGGCCTGGATGTCTTGAATCACACCGATTTCGTTGTTCACAAACATCACGCTGGCCAGGATAGTGTCCGGGCGGATGGCGGCTTTGAATACTTCCAGGTTCAGCAAGCCGTCTTCCTGAACGTCCAGGTAAGTGACTTCAAAACCCTGGCGCTCCAGCTCGCGGCAGGTATCGAGCACGGCTTTGTGCTCCGTTTTCACGGTAATGAGGTGCTTGCCCTTGGTCTTGTAAAACTGCGCCGCGCCTTTGATCGCCAGATTGTTGGACTCGGTAGCGCCCGAGGTCCAGACAATTTCACGCGGGTCGGCACCGATCAGCGCGGCGACCTGGCCGCGCGCGTTCTCAACCGCGTCTTCAGCCTCCCAGCCCCAAGCGTGGCTGCGCGAGGCGGGGTTACCAAAATGCGCGCGCAACCAGGGTACCATGGCGTCCACCACCCGCTCATCGCAGGGGTTGGTGGAACTGTAGTCCATGTAAATCGGAAAGTGGGGCGTGGAGTCCATAGCGGTAAGTGCTCAGTAAATAAATTGCTTGATGCAAGCGTGACGCCCCGCAGGACGCTCGCTCGCTAGGTTTCAGACTTTGGAAAAGGCGTTCCCCAAAGCAAACACCGAATTGGGTGCATTAATGCGCACTGGCTGCGAGACCGGGATGGCCGAAATCGCGCGCTTGATGCCGGGCTTTGCTTCGACTTGCAGGCCTTTGGACAATTGGTCGTCCACCAATTTTTGCAGGGTGACGGAGTTCAAAAATTCGACCATGCGCAAATTCAACGCGCTCCACAAATCGTGGGTCATGCAGCGCGAGCCGTCGGTTTGGCAATTTTCTTTGCCGCCGCAATGGGTAGCGTCTATGGGTTCGTCCACCGAGATGATGATGTCGGCCACGGTGATGTCCGCCGCGCGCCGCGCCAAGGTGTAGCCGCCGCCGGGGCCACGGGTGGATTCCACCAGCTCGTTGCGGCGCAGCTTGCCGAATAACTGCTCCAAATAGGAGAGCGAGATTTGCTGGCGCTGGCTAATAGCCGCCAAGGTCACCGGGCCGCTGGCATGGCGCAGGCCCAGATCAATCATCGCGGTGACGGCGAAACGGCCTTTAGTGGTGAGGCGCATGGCGGGCTCCTGAATCGGTGTTAAGTTGACTAACGGACTCAAGTATACCCAACAACCTACTGATTTGCTCGGGTAAATAGACCGGCCGGTATTAATTTTGACTATCAGGCCCGTAGCGGCAGTACCAACACGTTGTCTCGCCCGAACGCACAACAAAGGGCCGCCAGGCAAAAAATATAGTGCGGCAAGCGAACCAGTTTTCTTATATATGCATATTTTTATGCATACAATAAAGTGTGAGGAATTTGCCTGGGATCCCGAAAAAAACGCGATCAATGCGAACCAGAGGCAATTGCCCCTGCTCTTTCAGAAAGGCCAACGACCGTGAACGCAAAAAATTTGAAGCTCAAAGCCTCTGACGCTGCACCAGCCATTGATTGGGCGGCGGTGGACGCAGCCCCAAAAGCCAACGTGCCCGATGACGACAGCCCTGCGCTAACCCGTGTGCAGGCGGCGCAGTTACGCCCGCTGGCTGAAGCGCTGCCAGATTTTTCTATGGGCAAGACGCGCATTACCATCCACCTTGATGATGCAGTGTTGCAGGCCTATAAGGCGCGTGCAGGTGGGCGTGGATACCAGACGCTGATAAATGAGACCTTGCGCGATGCCACGCGCAAGGAGCAACTGGCCGATATGGTGCGCGCCGTGGTTCGCGAAGAGTTGCACCGCCAAGCATGACACTAGCCTGGCAGCGCAACACTGAGCGTGCCCGCAGTCAGGCCGTGCCTGGCCGATCCACCGCCAAACTGCGCTATTCACAAGAGGAATTAGCGGCGAGCCGAGTATGCAGGGGCGCATAGCTACCCTTCAGCGAGTCTGAATCTCCGTTTTGCACGGGTACCCAGTGATTCGCTGATCGACCTCAAAGTCGGGGGCTGCTTGCGCTGCCTCATCCCAGTCGGTTGCCCAGTCCAGCTGCACCGCAACACCCTCACAGATTTGCGCATCGCATTCATCCCGCAACGGCGGCCCGCGTGCCTGCCATCTGGCCAAATGCGCGGGGGCTCCGAGTAGACCTCGATGTGGCCGAGGATCCGTCTGATCTGCGCGCCTTCGATAATGAAACCGATCAGGCGCATCTGCCAACCGCACTTCGGACACAGCAGCGGGAAAACCTCGTCAAAATATGGAGCCTTATGGCAATTTCAAGGCCGCCGCAATGTCCTCCCACGCTACAAGCTTGAAGTTTTGCGCTCCATTGGGCAGGCGCTTGTAGCCGTCTTGCACTACCAGCATACCCTGCGGGAATGCGGCACCTAGCGCGGTGGAAGTCACTTCCAGACCATCGGTTTCTGACGCGCCATCGATCCCCAACTCCAGGTTGATGCCAATGCGAAATGCCCCACGCACCCGGTAGGGCGGAGCAGCATCGGCCACCACATAGCTGTTGTTGCCCTGGCTAGAGACCACCAGGTAACTGCCTTGCTGGCCATGGTAGAGGGCTAGACCCTCCGTATCGGCATGCAGCAGACCACCGATGGGCATTGCCATCAGCAACTTCGGCGCAGTCTGCACCGGCACTGCCAGGTTCATCACCCACACGCCGCGCTTTTCTTCGCCAATAAAAAGACGCTGCGCTGCATCGTCGGCCACACAGGCTTCCGGTTGGGTGGCGACCTTGAAGGTTTGTACCAAGGCGTGGGTCAGCTTGCCCTCTGCATGGCCCAGGGCATAGCGTTGGTAGGTACCGTCTTTGTCATTCACAAAGACTTCCAACCCACCGGTGCGCGGCTGGTATAGGCAAATGCCGTAAATGTCCTTCAGGCCGGTCGGTATACGGCTGTGTTCGCGCACCTGGCCATCCGCCTCAATGGCAAACACCACGACGGACAAATCATCGCGCTGCGTGGCCACTGCCAAGTCCAGCTCGTGCATCCCCAAGCGCACGCGCTGGCGCACATCCACGTTGTTGATGCGGCCCACTTCGAGGAACTGCTGTTGCTTGCCAGCCAAGTCATACACCAGCAGACCTTGCTTTTTGTTGGTGCCCAGCACGCGCGAGCGGCTGGCATCGGTGGGGTGAATCCAGATGGCCGGGTCATCCGCGACATCGCCAAAGCGTGCCATGCTCTCGGTTTGCACCCGGGCTTGCACGATTGGCAGCGGAGGCGCGG
>CAMCJY010000229.1 GCA_945875225.1 Comamonas sp. lk
CTGCGATGGCCGCCACCATGGCGCAGAGCGATTGGCGCTACAGTTGACACTCGGAACGCCGAGACGCGCTTGGAGCGCTTGCAGCACCTCAGACTTTGCCAAAAATCGCGTTCACCATGATGAAACTTTGGACCCACCTCCTGCTTGCCGCTTTGATGGTGTGCCAATTCGCAGCCGCACAGTCTGCCAGCGTGACCGAGCGCCTGCAATGGCAGGACAGGCTCAATACCGGCATCTTGCCGCCCGTCGGCGACGCCGCGTGGCAAGCAGCGGACCAAGTAATACGGCGCGACTTGGATGTCGGTACCTTGCGCGTCCATAGCCAAGAAAGGGAAGGCCTCTACCTTGCGCTGCGCCAGGTCCGTGTCGATGATCTCTCGGTCGGCGTGCAATACCCAGCTGTGGCAGACGGCGCGATGCACGCGATGCAACTAACGTTTTCTGTGCTGCTGCTGGTGGTCAGTGCCCTGCTTTACTGGCAAAGCCGGAAAAAGGTTTTTGGCCTGATGGGCTCGCTAGGCTTGCTTTTGGGGCTTTACCAATTACAACTGGGCGGCGCCTTTATCGGCCTGCTAGGCGATGATTTGCGCGCCTTTGTCAAGCTCAATGCATCCATGACGGTGGTCTTGGACTGTGCCGGTCTGTATGCCAGCGCCAAGGTGTTCGCCTCCCCGCGGTTCAAGCTGCTTTACGCGCGCGGCTTTTCTGCGCTCTTAGGGGCCAGCTTGTTGATGACAGCCCTGGCCTACAGCACCCAACAAGGCGTATTCAATCTCGCTGCAGTGGGTTTGCTATCGGTGGCGCTGTACGGCTTTTGCTGGGATTGCGCAAGGCAGTGGCTGCAACAACCCGCGTGGCGCAAAGGCCACTTAAACCACCTGCTGGTCGCCGTATTTTTACTTATGGTGGCTACCAACCTGGGCCTGTGGGGCCATTTACTTGCGCCCGCTGTACCCATGGCCTGGGCCGAGCTATTGCGCGTAATTAACCTGCCCCTGATCTCCTTGGGCTTGGTGTTGACACTGCTTTGGCGCCAGCGACGGGCGCAATCGGTGAAAGACCGCCGGCGGCAGGCCAATGTACAAAAACTGCAAGAACAAAGCAGCATCCTTTTTTTGCAACAGCTTTTCATTTCGATGCTGGTGCATGAAATCAAAACGCCCTTGACGGTTGTCCAATTGGGCACCAGCGCCTTGGTGAAAAAGGACATCGCTCCCGAGCGCAAGCAAGCCTGGGATGTGCGCATGCACACGGCGATCAATAGCATGGTGCACATTCTGGACAACTGCAGCCAGGCGGATCGCTACGAGGGCGGTGTGATGGCGGTGTCGCTCAGCCATTTTTTACTGACAGATACCCTGGACGCGGTCATGGGCCAGGCATGGGGGCATTTCAGCGCGCAAACCGAATTGCTGCAATTGCGCCTTGAAAAGCCGATAGACGATCTGCACTTGCACAGTGACGCAAGCTATTTTCAGATCATTCTCAATAATCTGCTCAGTAACGCGCTCAAGTATTCAGCGCAAGGCAGCCCCGTCGTTTTACAAGTTAGCCAATATACAAGCGGGCAAGGCATGCCCATGGTCCAATTGGCCGTCAGCAATGTCGAGGGCCCCGCCGGCCATCCGGATCCGGCCAAAGTTTTTGAACGCTACTACCGCTCACCCAACGCGAGCAGTATTTCTGGCACCGGCCTCGGGCTATGGTTATCGCAGCAACTGGCCTCACGACTGGGCACCAAAATCCAACTCAGTCTGGAAGCCGAACAAGTGGTGTTTTGGTTCACCCTGCCAGTCGATAGCGCTGGGGCGACAAATGCCTGACAAGCAAGCCATACCTATGGCCCCACACCACAAGCTCGTGCCATGCCGCTCGCCGACATCATCATCGTAGAAGACAACCCCGCCATCCGGGAAGCACTTGCCGAGTATTTGCTTGATGAGGGTTTTGCCGTGCGCACCGCGAACGATGGCGCCACCTTGGATCTGCTATTGCAAGCGCGGTCCGCCGATGCGCTGATACTGGATTTGAACCTTCCCCATGAAAACGGCTATGCCATTGCAAAGCGTGTGCGGCAATCGTTCCCAGCTATCGGTATTTTGATTTTGTCGGCCCGCGTGAAAGGCGATCCATCGGACACCCAAGCTGCAATAGCCGACCTGCAACTGGCCAAACCCGTCGAGCCACGTGCACTGGCCCAGGCAGTGCGCCAGGTCCATGCGCTAGCGATGGCGCGGTACCGCTAAAATGTTTTTTCGCGCGCCTGACCGGCGCAATGCCCCAGCCCCTTCCGGAGTCGTTTCATGGCCAATTCCCAACAAATGGCAAGCGCGATACGCGCGCTTGCAATGGACGCAGTACAACAAGCCAACTCCGGTCACCCCGGCGCACCCATGGGCATGGCCGATATGGCAGTAGCTCTATGGGGCCAGCACTTGCAACACAACCCCTCCAACCCCCATTGGGCCAACCGCGATCGCTTTGTTTTGTCGAACGGCCACGGCTCCATGCTGATCTATGCCTTGCTACACCTGACGGGCTACAAGCTACCCATGGCTGAGCTGAAAAACTTCCGCCAGTTGCACAGCAAAACAGCGGGCCACCCCGAAGTGGATGTCACGCCCGGTGTCGAAACCACCACCGGCCCGCTGGGCCAGGGCATCACCAATGCGGTGGGCATGGCCCTGGCCGAAAAACTGCTGGCCGCGCAATTTAACCGTGAAGGCCATGCCATCGTGGACCACCACACCTATGTGTTTTTGGGCGACGGCTGCATGATGGAAGGCATCAGTCACGAAGCCAGCGCCCTGGCCGGCGTCTGGAAGCTGAACAAGCTGATCGCCTTGTATGACGATAACGGCATTTCCATCGATGGCCAGGTCACACCCTGGTTTATTGACAACACCGCACAGCGCTTTGCCGCCTATGGTTGGAACGTCATCGACAAGGTAGACGGCCATGACGCTCAAGCCGTATCCAAGGCCATTGCCCAAGCCAAAGCCAGCAGCGACAAACCCAGCCTGATTGTCTGCAAAACCTCAATTGGTAAAGGTAGTCCCAACCGCGCCAACACAGCCAAAGCCCACGGTGAACCCCTGGGCGCAGACGAAATCAAACTCACCCGTGAAGCCATAGGCTGGGCGCACGCGGCTTTCGTGGTGCCCAAAGCAGTCTATGCCGATTGGGACGCCAAAGCGGCCGGGCGCACGCGCGAGAAAGAATGGAATACCCGCTTTACCGCTTACAAAGCCGCGCACCCGGCCCTGGCCAAAGAGTTTGTGCGCCGCATGAAGGGCGACTTGCCCAAGGGCTTTGTACAAACTGCGGTGGACGCCGTACTGGCCGCCCATGCCAAGGCCGAAACCGTGGCCTCGCGCAAAGCCTCGCAACTGGCGCTGGAGCATTTCACCGCGGCCCTGCCCGAGCTGCTGGGCGGCTCGGCGGACCTGACCGGCTCCAACCTGACCAACACCAAGTCCACACCCAATGTGCGCTTTGATGCACAAGGACAATTGCTGCAAAGCGCTGACGCCAACGGGCAACTACATGGCGGGCGCCATATCAACTACGGCGTGCGCGAATTCGGCATGGCCGCCATCATGAACGGCATTGCGCTGCACGGCGGGTTTATTCCCTACGGCGGCACCTTCCTCACTTTTAGCGACTATTCGCGCAATGCCATCCGCATGGCCGCCTTGATGAAAAAGCGCGTCATCCATGTGTTCACGCACGACAGCATCGGCCTGGGCGAAGACGGGCCGACGCACCAGTCCATCGAGCATGCCGCATCCTTGCGCCTGATTCCCAACCTGGACGTTTGGCGCCCTGCCGATACCGCCGAGACCGCCGTGGCCTGGACGGTGGCGCTGCAAAACCGCCACAAGCCCACCGCCTTGCTGCTGTCACGCCAAAACATCAGCTACGCGCCCAAAGCCGAATCCCCTGCCGCTGCTGCTGCCTGCGGCCTGGACGCGATCAACAAAGGGGCCTATGTGTTGGCCGAGCCTTCCGAAGTCGGCATG
>CAMCJY010000230.1 GCA_945875225.1 Comamonas sp. lk
CTTCGACCTGCTGGGTGCCAACAAGAGCGCCACGTTTTTGCACGGCCTGCTCGACACCTTCATGGCCACCGTGGGTGATGGTTGGCCCTGCTGGGCACTGTCCAACCACGATGTGGTCCGGCTGGCCACGCGCTGGGGCGGGGCAGAGCCCGATGCGCGCCTGTTGCGCCTCGCAGCGGCCTTTCAGATGAGCCTGCGCGGCAGCCCCTGTATTTACCAAGGCGATGAGCTGGGCCTCACCGAGGCGGACATCACCTTCGAACAATTGCAAGACCCCTATGGCAAAACCATGTGGCCCGAGTTCAAAGGCCGTGACGGTTGCCGCACCCCCATGCCCTGGGAAGCGCAGCAGGTGCAGGGTGGCTTTAGCAGCCACGCGCCCTGGCTGCCGCTGCCGCCAGAGCACCTCGCACTGGCGGTCGACGCGCAGCGCGGCGATCCGCACAGCTTGCTCAATTTCTATACCGGCCTGATCCACTGGCGTGCGCAGCATCCGGTGCTGGTGCATGGCGATATGCGGCTGCTGCCCCTGCACCCGCAGGTGCTGGCCTTCGAGCGCAGCCAGGCTGGGCAGTGCGTGCTGTGTGTCTTCAATTTCAGCGATTCGGCAGTGGACTGGCCGCTGCCCCCTGAGCACTATGGCACGCAGGCGCTGCCGGGTAGCGGCGTAAAGGGGGCTTTGCTGATCGAAGGCTATGTGGCGCTGCAACCCTGGGGCGCTTACTTCGGTCTAGCGCGCTGATTCCCCCATACTATGCTCACGGACCACGATGTATCCGCCCTGATGGCAGCCCGGCACGCCGACCCGTTTGGCGCCCTGGGTATGCGCCTGCAGGCCGGGCGTTTGTGGGTCAGCGCCATGCTGCCCCATGCCCGCGCGGTTGATGTGGTGGAGCGCAACACACAGCGCTTGGCGGGTAGCCTGCAGCGGCTGGGTAGCAGCGATGTGTTTAGCAGTGCACTGACGGCTCGCAGCGTGCCCTTTGACTACCAGTTGCGGGTGCACTGGCAGCCGGGGGCAGGCAACACCGCCGACACCACGCTGCTGGACGACCCCTACGCTTTCCCTAAGATACTTTCAGATGCGGACATTTGGCTGCTCGCCGAAGGCTCGCACCAGCGGCCTTACGAATGCCTGGGCGCGCACCCTGAAATGCGCGCCGGCGTGCCGGGCACGCGCTTTGCGGTCTGGGCGCCCAATGCCAAGCGGGTGTCGGTGGTCGGCAGTTTCAACCAGTGGGACGGGCGTCGTCACCCCATGCGTTTGCGCCACGGCTGCGGGGTGTGGGAAATCTTTCTGCCCCAGGTGGTGCGCGGTGATATTTACCAGTTTGAAATTCTGGGCGCCCATGATCTGGTCACCCTCAAAGCGGACCCCTATGCCTTTCAAACCCAATTGCGGCCGGCCACGGCCAGCGTGGTGTGCGGGCTCCCACCCCGGCGCGCGATGCAGCCGTCGCGCGTCGCAGCCAACGCGCTGAACGCGCCCTTGTCGATGTATGAAGTGCACCTGGGTTCCTGGCGCAAAGCGGACGGCTGGCGCTGGCTGAACTACCGCGAACTCGCCGACACGCTGGTGCCTTATGCCCGCGACCTGGGCTTTACGCATCTGGAGTTGATGCCGGTCAGTGAGCATCCGCTGGACGCGTCCTGGGGCTACCAGCCGCTGGGCATGTTCTCGCCCACGGCACGCTTTGGCAGTCCGGAGGATTTTCAGTACTTTGTGGACGCAGCCCATGCCGCCGGATTGGGCGTTATTTTGGATTGGGTGCCCGCGCACTTCCCCAGCGACGCGCACGGCTTGGCGACTTTTGACGGCACGCATCTCTACGAATACGCCGACCCCAAGGAAGGTTTTCACCAGGACTGGAATACGCTCATCTACAACTTCGGCCGTACCGAAGTGCGTAACTTTTTGATCGGCAACGCCTTGTACTGGCTGGAGCGCTTTGGCATTGACGGCCTGCGTGTTGATGCCGTGGCGTCTATGCTGTACCGCGATTACAGCCGGGCGCCCGGCCAGTGGATACCCAACGCCCATGGCGGGCGCGAAAACCTGGAGGCCATGGATTTCCTGCGCCGCCTCAACCACCAAGTCGGTGTAGAGCGGCCAGGCGCGCTGATGATTGCCGAGGAGTCCACGGCCTTCCCCGGCGTGAGCCGCCCGCCGGCGCCCGACCTGGCTGGGGGCGGTCTGGGCTTTCACTTCAAGTGGAATATGGGCTGGATGCACGATGCGCTCGACTACTTTCAGTTCGACCCCGTCTACCGCCACCACCACCAGAATTTGCTGACTTTTGGGCTGATGTACGCGTTTAGCGAAAACTTTGTGCTTCCGCTCTCGCACGACGAAGTCGTGCACGGCAAGCGTTCACTGCTGGGCAAGATGGCCGGCGACCCGTGGCAACAATTGGCCAATTTGCGCGCTCTGTACGGCCTGATGTGGGCCTATCCGGGTAAAAAGCTACTGTTCATGGGGGGAGAGTTCGCCCAGCCCACAGAATGGGCTGATGGCCAAAGCCTGCCCTGGCATGTGCAGGACCAGCCCGGCCACGCCGGTGTGCAGCGACTGGTGCGTGATCTCAACCGCACCTACCGCGACTTGCCCGCCTTGCACGAGCAGGATGTAGATTCCGGGGGGTTCAGCTGGATCGCGCACGAAGACCATGCCCAATCGGTATTGGCCTTTACCCGATGGTCGCGCAGCGGCCAGTGCGCGGTGGTGGTCTGCAATTTCACGCCTTTGCCGCGTGCCGCCTACCGGCTAGGCGTGCCACAGGGTGGCGCATGGCGTGAAGTGGTCAACACCGATGCGACCGTTTACGGCGGCAGCGGTATCGGCAGCGGCAGCCTGTATGCGGATACACAGTGGGCGCACGGGCACGAACAATCGCTGGTTCTGCAGCTGCCACCGCTGTCTTGCCTGGTGCTGGAACCCGCGTGAGGCAGGAGTGAAGGGCGCCACCTTGCAGCACCTGTCTGGGGCACCGCTACTAGGCGCAACCGTGGTAAGTGGCGGCGTCCAATTCGCCTTGGCATCACCCCATGCGCAAGCAGTGGAGTTGTGCCTGTTTGACGCCACCGGTCAAACCGAAACGCAGCGCCTGCCCATGCCTGCGGCGGTGGACGGTGTCTGGCAAGCCCTGCTGCCCGGCGCATCGGCCGGGCTGGTCTACGGCTGGCGCGTGCACGGCCCCTGGGATCCGGCGCAGGGCCAGCGTTTCAATCCTCATAAGCTCTTGCTGGACCCTAGCGCATCGTCGGTTCTGGGTGAGTACGAAGGGCAGGACATCCACCTGGGCCACCGCGCGGACGCCCCCTTGGAGCAGGACATGCGCGACAACGCGCAGCAGGCCATGAAAGCCATCGTGGCGGAAGCCTTCGAACCCGCAGCGCGGGGTCCGGTGCTTGACCCGGCGCAACGCCTGATTTGCGAATTACACGTCAAAGGCTTTAGCGCATTGCACCCCGACATTCCCCCAGAATTGCGCGGTACCTATGCCGGTCTGGCCCACCCGGTGGCGATTGCGCATCTAAAAAGAATGGGGGTGACCACCGTCAGCCTGATGCCCCTGGCGAGCTGCGCCGATGAGCTGCGCTTGCTCAAACTGCAGCTGCGCAATTACTGGGGCTACAACCCTGTTGCCTGGAGTGCACCGACCGCGCGCTTCTGGAGTGGCCAGCCCGGCAGCAGCCCGCGCAGCGAGTTGCGCACTATGGTCAGCGCTTTGCACGCGGCCGGGCTAGAGGTGCTGCTCGATGTGGTCTACAACCACAGCGCAGAGACCGACGAGCACGGCCCGCCCCTGGGCTTGCGCGGCATCGACAACGCCACCTATTACCACCTGGACCCAGACGATCCGGCGCGCTATCGCAACTGGACCGGCTGCGGCAACTGTGTGCGGCTGGACCATCCGCTGGTGATCCGCATGGTGCTGCAAAGCCTGCGCAGCTGGGTGCTGGACTTTGGCATGGACGGCTTTCGCTTTGACCTAGCCCCGGCGCTTGGGCGCGGCCCG
>CAMCJY010000231.1 GCA_945875225.1 Comamonas sp. lk
CGACAACCGCTTTGCCATGCTGCGACTGGGCACGAGTTGGAGCAGGCGCATGGACGATGGCGCGCGTCTTTTGCTCAATAACAACCTGGGCCGCAGCACCTGGAACAATAGTGCGAACACCTTGCAAAGCGGTGGCGCCAATGGCTCGCTGCCCTTGTCGCAGGATTCGGTGCAAACCGATACCACCTGGAACAGCAGCGCCAAATACTCTTTGCTGATTGCTGAAAAACACAACCTGGTCAGCGGCCTGGAGCTGGAGATGAATCAGCGCGAACAAAGCGCCAGCAGCTTGCGTGACGGCCAAAATCCGCTTGGCGATTTTGACGGTGATCTGTCCGCAAGCAGTCGACGTCTGGCCTTGTACACGCAGGATGAATGGGATATCAATCCGCACTGGGCCGCCCATGCGGGACTGCGCTGGGACAGCATTAATACCAGCGGTTCTGCTGGTCAGGGCCAAGCCACGGTCAGTAACCAGAGTGCGGTGCTTACGCCCTTGCTGCATGCTGTGTGGCGGCCCGACCTGGCCTCCAAAGACCAAATTCGCGTCAGCCTGACGCGCAGTTATCGCTCGCCCGATCTGGGGCGCCTAATTGCACGACCCACCATCAACCGCTTTTTCCCCGACCGCGGCGCCAACAGCCCCCTGCACCCAGACAGTGCAGGCAACCCGGATCTGCAAGCCGAATTGGCCATGGGTATAGACACCGCCTACGAACACTATTTACCCGGCGGTGGTTTGCTCAGTGCCAATGTGTTTGTGCGCCAGATTAACAACTTGATGCGCTCGCAAACAGCGCTTGAAACGGTGCCCTGGGCGGATGTGCCGCGCTGGGTTTCGCGCATGCAAAACGTAGGCAGTGCGCTCACCAGCGGTTTGGAATTGGAAGCTAAATTTCGCTTGCGCGAAATCGATCTGGATGCGCCCGCAGTGGATCTGCGCGCCAATATGAGTCTCTTGCAGTCGCGCTTGACTTCGATAGGCGGCCCCAACAACCGCCTCGAGCAGCAGCCGGACGGCACACTCAACCTGGGGGCAGACTACCGTCTAAGCGGCCTGCCTTTGCGTCTGAGCGGTAACATTAACTGGACACCGGGCTACACCACCCGTTTGGCCGATACCCAGGAGGTCTGGCAAGGTGATAAATGGGTGCTAGACGCCTCCGCCTTGTGGATATTTACACCCAGTGTGCAATTGCGCTTGTCCGCCAGCAATTTACTGGCGCGCGATTACCTGACTGGTGGTAGTTTGTTATCGACCCAAAGCAATGGCCTGCCAAGCCGCGACAACACCCAGACCACAGCGCCCAGCTACCTGAACCTGCAAGCTAGGCTGGAACTCAAGCTCTAAGCCTTGCCCGGTGGTACAGGCAGCCCAAGCGCGCCGGCGCAATTTGGAGAAAGCGCAACAGTGTTTTGCCGCCCTGACCAAGGTGGAAGAACGCCATGCCCGGCACTACCAATCGGTTTTGGCTACATTAGCCGCCTGATTGTGCAGGCCCGCCAACCAAAATCTGATGAATTTTGATCCAAGAAAAACCCCTATGAAAACCTATATATGTATTGTGTGCGGATTTGTGTATGACGAAGCGGCTGGCCGGCCTGAGGACGGCATTGCACCGGGCACCGTGTGGGCTGAGGTGCCCGACCGCTGGGCCTGCCCCGATTGCGGCGTCGCCAAGGCTGACTTTGAACTGGTGCCGGTGTGAGCGATATTTCTTTGCACCCGTCCGCAACCGGTCTCGATGCGCCGCAAACTTTGCCTCTGCTCATCGTCGGCGCAGGCCTGGCGGCTTGGACGGTGGTACGCGAGCTGCGCAAACTTGATGCCCAGCGCCGCATCGTGATGCTTAGCAGCGATAGCGCGGATTTTTATGCCAAGCCCACGCTGTCCAACGCCTTGGCCCAAAAGCGCTCGGCAGATCAGTTGGTCACCACGCCGGCGGCCAAAATGGCCGAAACCCTGCAAGTGCAGTTGCTGCCGAATACCCGCGTGCACAGCCTGGATACGGGTGCACGCGCGCTCAGTTATGACGATGCGACAGGCCAGTCGCACAGCTTGCACTTCGGTGACCTGGTGCTGGCCACCGGCGCTGACCCGATGCGCCTGCCCATGGCGGGTAGCGCGGCGGCACAGGTCCAATCCATCAACCACTTGCAAGACTTGGCGCGTTTCCACCAAGTGCTTGGGGCGGCCCCCAAAACCGTCTTGGTCATAGGCGCCGGTTTGATCGGCTGCGAATTTGCCAACGACTTGCTGATTGGCGGCTACGGCGTACACGTGGTCGATCCATCGCCCCGGCCCTTGGCCTTGCTGCTGCCCGCCGCTGCCGGCGAACAGTTGCAAGAGGCTTTGCAAGGGCAAGGCGTCGCCTGGCATCTGGGAACCACGGTGCAAAGCCTGGACGCAGATGCGTCCTCGGGTCGCTTGCATGCGACTTTGGCCGATGGCAGCCACTTGCAGGTGGATGCGGTACTGAGCGCGGTGGGCTTGCGCGCCAATATCGCGCTGGCCGGTGCGGCGGGCATGGTCTGCGATCGCGGTATCGTGGTGGACGCGCATTTGCAAACCAGTGCTGCCCATGTGTATGCCTTAGGTGACTGCGCGCAATATGCCAGCGCCGGTGCGCGTGTGCTGCCCTATGTCATGCCCATCATGAGCGCAGCCAAAGCCCTGTCCGCGACGCTAGCTGGGCAGCCTACGGAATTGGTATTTCCCTTGATGCCGGTGGCGGTAAAAACGCCGGCACTTCCCATCGTGGTGGCAGCTCCCCATCCGGCCCTGAGCGGACAGTGGACGCAAGACGCGGGCTTAGAGGCCGGAGCGGGTGGCGTCTGGCGTTTTGTCGATGCGGCCGGGCAGCAACGCGGCTTTGTGCTTACGGGCAAACAAAGTTCGCGGCGCATGGAGCTGGCAAAAACCACGCTGCTGTAGCGCACTGCTTGTGAGGCATTGAAGGACGGGCGCTCAACCCAATTCCCCCTGACTACAATCGGCCCCCTCACAAGCAGATCGCCCCGGCTGCAAGCCGGCCGGTTGGCGCACAAGGAAGCACGATGGCCGACGACGTACCCACATCCCCCCAAAATGCCGCCGAGGTGCAGGCGGCTGATAAGCGGGCCGAATTGCGCCGCGCCGCACTCGAGTACCACCAATACCCCAGCCCGGGCAAAATTTCAATCGCGCCGACCACCCAACTGATCAATCAGCACGATCTGGCGCTGGCCTATTCGCCCGGCGTTGCTGCGCCCTGTGAGGAAATCGTCAAAGACCCGAATAACGCCTTTAAGTACACCAGCCGCGGCAACCTGGTCGCGGTTATCACCAATGGTACGGCGGTGCTCGGATTGGGCGATATTGGCCCCCTGGCGGCCAAGCCGGTGATGGAGGGTAAGGTGTTTTATTCAAAAAGTTCGCCGGTATCGATGTGTTCGACATCGAGATCAACGAAAAGCACGACCTGGACAAGCTGGTGGACATCATTGCCTCGCTGGAGCCGACCTTTGGCGGTATCAACCTAGAAGATATCAAAGCGCCGGATTGCTTTTACGTGGAGCGCCAGTTGCGCCAGCGCATGAAGATACCGGTGTTCCACGATGACCAGCATGGCACCGCCATCGTGGTGGGCGCGGCATTGCTCAATGGCCTCAAAGTCGTGGGCAAAGAACTCAAAGACATCAAACTCGTCACCTCCGGCGCGGGAGCCGCCGCGCTGGCGTGCCTGAGCCTGTTGGTCAAACTGGGTGTGCCGCGTAAAAACATTTTTGTGACCGATTTGGCTGGCGAGGTCTACGAAGGCCGCACTGAGTTGATGGATGCGGACAAGATCGAGTTTGCCCAAAAAACCGATGCCCGCACGCTGCGCGAAGTCATGCTTGGGGCCGATGTGTTTCTGGGCCTATCGGCCGGCGGCGTGCTCAAGCCCGATATGGTGCAGAGCATGGCGCCGCGCCCTTTGATTTTTGCGCTGGCCAATCCCACGCCTGAAATCCTGCCCGAAGAAGTCAAAGCCGTGC
>CAMCJY010000232.1 GCA_945875225.1 Comamonas sp. lk
TTTTGTATTGGGACTGGTGATCGGCCTGGGCATTGCCTTTGGCATAGCGCTTTATGTCACCAAAGTGCCCCTGCCATTTTTGAGCAAAGGCCAGACCCGCAGCGCCGACCAAAACGACGCTGAGGCCAAAAAAAACAAGGACTGGGACCCCAACGCCCTGATTACCGGTAAGCCAGCGCCCAAAGCCGCGGCCCCTGCAGAGGCCGCAAGCGGCGTCCTGCCGCCGCCACCCCCACCGGCTCCCGCCGCGCCGACCACCACCGCAACACCTACGCCGCCAGCGGCCGCAGCCGACCCCATCGGCGCCCTGGCCAACGCCAAAGCTGCGTCTGCGGCCATGCCAACGGGCCAAATTTTTTATTACGTGCAAGTAGGCGCTTTTCGATCGGCGGACGATGCACAAAGCCAGCGCGCCAAGCTTTCGCTGACGGGCGTAGAAGCGGCGGTCACGGAGCGGGAGCAAGGCGGGCGCCCGATTTACCGGGTGCGCGTGGGCCCATTTGAAAAGATCGAAGATGCCGAACGCAGCAAAGACAAATTAGACAAAACCGGCACCGACACGGTGCTAATCAAAGTGCAGCGCTAGTAAGGGCGCTGGCGCAATCATTATTTTTCGGAGTATTTATGACACCAACCCGACGTAATTTTGGACAACAAGCCATGGCGGGCTTGATCGCCTTGCAGGCACCGGCCATTGCCTTGGCCCAATTCAAAAAGCCGGTGGCCGGCACGGACTACCAGGTGCTCGATGCGCGTGCGCCGGTAGAGGCGCAACCCGGAAAAATCGAAGTGGTGGAGTTCTTTTGGTACAGCTGCACGCACTGCAATGCTTTTGAACCCATGCTGGCCGATTGGGTGAAAAAACTGCCCAAAGACGTCGCTTTCCGGCGTGCGCCGGTGGCTTTCAATGACAGCTTCGTACCGCAGCAAAAACTGTTTTACACCCTGGAGTCTTTGGGTCTGCTCGACAAGCTGCACGCCAAGGTGTTTGCTGCCATCCATGTGGAAAAGCTCAACCTGTCCAAGGCTGAGGCCATTGTGGAATGGGTGGGTAAAAACGGCGTTGATAAGGCCAAGTTTGTGAAAGAGTACAACTCCTTTGGCGTAGTCACCAAAGCGCAAAAAGGCTCACAACTGCAAAGCGCCTACAAGGTGGAAGGCGTGCCGGCCCTGGGCGTGGGCGGGCAGTTTTATACCGACGGCACCATGGCGCGCAGCATGGATCGGGCGCTGCTGGTGGTGCAATCGCTGGTGGATGATCTGCGCGGGCGGCGCGCCTAAAGCCACTGCGCGGTGCAAAGCCGCAAAACTTCTTCACAACTAAGGCCGAAGACACTTGGGCTTTTAAAATGCGGTGGCTAGAATGCACGAATCATGCTTTCTGCAATTTTCGTGCCTTTATGAAACCCACTTTAATCCTTTGCGCATTGCTTGGCGCCGGGCTGCTGCCAAGCGCCTGGGCTGAAAAAGCCGACCGCAACAAGCCCATGCAAATAGAGTCCGACAGCATGCGCTACGAGGATGCGCAGCAAATCACGGTGTTTAGCGGCAAAGTCGTGGCCACCAAAGGCACTATCGTAATCCGCGGCGCCAAAGTCGAAGTACGCCAAGACCCCGAAGGCAACCAATTTGGCACCGTCACCGGCACCCCAAAAGAGCGCGCTTTCTTCCGGCAAAAGCGCGAAGGCCTGGACGAATTTATCGAGGGCGAAGCCGAAACCCTGATTTACAACGGCAAGGCCGATACGGTGCGCTTTGAAACCAATGCAGTCATGCGCCGCTTTCGGGGCAGCACCCTGGCCGACGAAGTGACGGGCGCCATCATCAACTACGAAAACACCACCGAAAAATTCTCGGTTGACGGCAGCGCCGCCGGTGCCCCACCGGGCCGCGTGCGCGCTGTGATCACGCCCAAGCCGGAAAACAACCCGGCCAAGACTCCATGAAATCCGATAGCGCTTCTGTGCTGCAAGTGGGCGCCCAGCCGGAGGCGGCGCACAACACAGCCATCGGCGTGCTCGAAGCAGGCCACCTGCAAAAGTTCTATGGCACGCGCAAAGTGGTGCAAGACGTGTCCATGTCGCTGCGCACCGGCGAGGTGGTGGGTTTACTCGGTCCCAATGGCGCGGGCAAGACCACTACTTTTTACATGATCGTCGGCCTGCTGCGCGCCAGTGCCGGCAGCATCACTATCGATGGTCAAGCTATAGAGCACATGCCGATTCACCGGCGCGCGCGTTTGGGCCTGGGCTATTTGCCGCAAGAGCCCTCGATTTTCCGCAAGCTCAATGTGCAAGACAATGTGCGCGCGGTGCTGGAGTTGCAGCGCGATGCCAAGGGCAAAGCCCTCTCCAAGGCGGACATCGAATCGCGGCTCACGGCTTTGTTGCAGGATTTGCGGGTCGAGCATTTGCGCCAATCGCCCGCGCTCTCGCTGTCGGGCGGCGAGCGCCGCCGGGTCGAGATTGCGCGCGCGCTGGCGACGCAGCCGCGCTTTATTCTGCTGGACGAGCCCTTTGCCGGTATTGACCCGATTGCGGTGATTGAGATTCAGCGCATCATCAATTTCCTCAAGAGCCGCAATATTGGCGTCTTGATCACCGACCACAATGTGCGCGAAACCCTGGGTATTTGCGACCACGCTTACATCATCAGTGAGGGCCGCGTTTTGGCCCAGGGCCTGCCGTCCGAGATCGTCGAGAACGCCGATGTGCGGCGCGTCTATCTGGGCGAAAACTTCAGGATGTGAGGCCATGAAGCAAGGCCTGTCGCTACGCGTCTCGCAGCATCTGGCGCTTACGCCCCAGTTGCAGCAGTCGATCCGTCTGTTGCAGCTCTCTACCCTGGAGTTGTCGCAGGAGATCGAGCAAATGCTCGAAGCCAATCCTTTTCTGGAAATGGACCACGAAGCCGCGGAGCGCGAGCAATTCGGCTTAGAGCAGGCAGACAGCTTGGTGAGCCAAGGCGACCGACTCAGCGAAGTGCCCACGCCCACGGTCAGCGATTACAGCAACACGGTAACGAGCGACAGCACACGCGATGAGGAAGCCACGCCGCTGTCCGCCGAGCCGGGCGGCGACGATGCGATCAGTTGGGAAGGCGACGGCACCACCGAGACCACCCCCGACGACGGCGAGTGGGGCGGGGACGCCAAAGCCAAATCCAACAACCTGGGCGACGACGAAGACAAAGACGCCACCGAACTGGCGCGGGTGCAAGAGTCCTTGCAAGCGCATTTGCACCGTCAGGCGCTGCGCTTGCGATTAAGCGACAGCGACCAGGCAGCGCTGCGCTTTTTGATTGAGTCGCTCAATGACGACGGCTACCTAGAAGACACCTTAGAAAGCCTGGCCCAGGGTCTGGCCGGTGATGACTATGAGCAAGTGGAAGACCTGGTGCACCACTTCACCGTGGCGCTTGGGCTCTTGCACAGCCTAGACCCGGTGGGCGTGGGCGCGCGCGGCCTGGGCGAATGCCTGCGCTTGCAAATTGCCGCCCTGTTGGCCAACTGCCGCGCCGAGTTGGACGAGGACGACTACCCGGTGGACCCGGCAGATGACGACGACGAGACCGCCATCCTGCGCCACCGCGCCGAGGTGCTGGAAGTGGGGCTGCGCATTTGTCAGCAGCCCCTGGATTTGCTGGCCCGACGCGACATCAAGCGCCTGGTGCAGCTTGGCGTGGGCAGCGATACCTTGGTGCGCGAAGCGATTGCGCTGATTGCGCGCCTAGAGCCCAAGCCGGGCCGACGTTTTGTCGATGTGGAGCGCAACATCATCGTGCCCGATGTGCTGGTCACCGCAATCCACAAAGAAGGCATGACGCCACGCTTTCGGGTGCAGCTCAACCCTGAAGTGATGCCGCGCCTGCGGGTGCACGATATTTACGCCAATGTGCTGCGCAACCACAAAGCCAGCTCCAGCCACGCCGGCCTGCAACAACGCTTACAAGAGGCGCGCTGGTTTATCAAAAACAT
>CAMCJY010000233.1 GCA_945875225.1 Comamonas sp. lk
TCTTTTTCGGGCGCAATCGCTTCTATGACCTTGTTGGCGTCGATATGTTTGGGCACCGGCAGTTGGACCAGGATGCCGTGGATGGCCGGGTCTTTGTTGAGTGCGTCAATGCGCGCCAGCAAGGCCGCTTCGGTCAAATCGGCGTCATAACGCTCCAGCACTGAATGCAGGCCGGCATCGGCACAGGCCTTGACCTTGTTGCGCACATAGACCTGCGAAGCTTGGTTCTCGCCAACCAGCAGTACTGCTAGGCCGGGTGTAATACCCTGCGCTTTGAGCGCATTGGCGCGGCGCATCACATCAGCGCGTAATTGGGCAGACAGCGCATTGCCGTCGATGATGGAGGCGGGGCGGGGTGTGGTCATAACTCTAGGTCTTTGGGATGAAATTAAAAAAAGAGGAATTGGGGCGTAAGCCTGCAAGCACGTCGGCGACGCGAGGCCGCAGGCAAGCGACTCAGGCTTTGGGGTTGGTCTGGCCCAGGGCGATCTTCAGCAGATCGGCCACCGTGTTGGCACTGAGCTTTTCCATGATGTTGGCGCGGTGCGCCTCCACCGTCTTGATGCTGATGCCCAGGTCGTCGGCAATTTGTTTATTGAGGCGGCCGGCCACGATACGTTCCAAGACCTGCGACTCGCGCATGGTGAGTTTGGACAGTAAAGAATCCCGGCTGGCGGCCAGTTGCGAGTCGGCAAACGAGTCCTTGGCATGGTCCAACATTTGCTCTACCAGGCGCACCAAATCGGCTTCTTTAAAAGGCTTTTGGATAAAGTCCATCGCGCCTTTTTTCATGGTGTCCACCGCCATGGGTACATCGCCATGGCCGGTAATAAACACAATGGGCAGGGGCGAGCGGATTTCAATCAGACGGGTTTGCAGTTCGAGCCCGGTCATGCCACCCATGCGGATATCGACCAGCAGGCAGGCTACTTCGCGGATGTCGTAGCGGCTGAGAAAGGATTCGGCAGAATCAAAGCAGCGCACCCGATAGCCCTTGCCTTCCAACAACCATTGCACAGAGTCCCGTACCGCCTCGTCGTCATCGACGACATACACAGACCCTTTTTTCGGGAGCAAACTATTGGAAGATTCCTGCATGTATTTTCTCGCTTGATGCAAACTTCTTTTCTTCTCTTACCGTTCTAACCCAAGGGCAGCCAGAAGGTGAACTTGCAGCCGGTAACTGCCTCTTCATTGTAGATGTTCTCGGCTGTCAAGCGCCCGCGGTGCGACTCGACGATAGAGCGGCACAGGCTCAGGCCGATGCCCATGCCCTCGGCCTTGGTGGAGAAAAAGGCCTCATACAGGCGCGGCATCACATCGGCCGCAATGCCGTTGCCGCTGTCCTGCACCGAAAACTCCACACATTTTTTTCCTTCAAAGATGGCAGCACTGACGCGAAGTTCCATGCTGCGCTCGGGGCTGGCCCGGCGAGCTGCGTCAATGGACTCGGCCGCGTTGCGCAGCAGATTGACCAGCACTTGCTCGATCAGGATGCGGTCCACCAGCAATGGCGGCAGGCGGCTGGCCACATGGCATAGGAGGCGAACGTTGAAACGCCGCAGTTCGATTTCGGCCAACTCGAGCGACTCGGTCACCATGGGCTCGACCTCGATCAGCATGCGATTGGGCTCGCTGCGCTTCACAAAGCTGCGTATGCGCTGAATGATCTGTCCCGCGCGTTGTGCCTGCTTGGCGGTTTTTTCCAGCGCGCCGAGTAACTCTTCTTGCGTGATTTGTTGGTCCTTGATGCGCGAGACCATGCCATTGCAATAGTTGTTGATGGCAGTGAGCGGCTGGTTGAGCTCATGGGCTACGCTAGAGGCCATCTCACCCATGGTGATCATGCGGCTGGCGCTCTGCGCGCGTTCGGCTTGGCTCGCGGCTTGCTCCTCGGCTAAGCGGCGGCTGCTGATGTCGGTAGCAATAACCATTTGCGCCAGGCGCCCGTCAACCCAGCTCAGGTAGCGGGTACGCACTTCCAGCCACTTGCCTAGGGCGCTGATGAAAATTTCCGCGCTTTCGGCATCCACTTCCGCCAAGGTGTTCATTGGCAAACCAGCGAACAAATCGACGTCGTCGCTCATGTCATGGTTGGTGCGTCCTTGCGGGACGCCGGCTTCGGCCACCAATTGCAAATGCCCGCCGGCCGCGGTGCCAAACCACTGGCGGTAAACCTTGTTGGCAAATACCAGTTCGTCGCTGCCCAGGGGCGCTACCGAGATCGACGCGTCCAGCGCCTCCAGCACGGTGGTAAAGCGTTGATGTGACGCAGACAACTGTTCGCGCACCCGATTGGGTTCCGTGATGTCGGTCATCGAGGTGACCCAGCCGGTTTGCGTGCCCATGGCGTCGATCAGCGGCGCTACATACATGCGCGCATCAAACAAGGTGCCATCGCGCCGCTTGACCCGCACCTGGATGCCGCCTTGACTGGTCTTGCCTGAGAGCTCCTGGCCCAGCAGGGCTGACAGCTCTTCGCGGTCGCTCTCGGGCCAGTAAGGAAAGGGCGCTGTGCGGCCCACCAGTTCGGACTCGCTCCAGCCGGTCATCATGCAAAAAGCGGCGTTGACATAGGTGATGCGCCCTTGTAAGTCCATCGCGCGCATGCCGGTGAGCATGGAGTTTTCCATGGCCCGACGAAAATTGGTCTCCGCCTGCAAGGCCTGCTGCGCCTGCAGCCGCTTGCGGCTGTGGCGCCAGTTGGCAATCAGCATCCAGGCGGTCATCACACTCAGGGCGCTGACCAGCCAGAACAAGCCGGTGCCAATCACACCCATGGAGGCACGGTAGGCCTCGGCGCGCACCAGCAGGTCTGAGCCCACCGGCGAGACCGCCATGCTGTAGCTGCCGGGTTTGCGCGTCCAGGGCAGTATTTGGCTGACCGGTTTTTTCATGGGCAGGGCCACGCCCGCCAGCACCGTGCCTTGGGCGTCCAACAGCGAAATGCCGTAGCGGGCGGCAATTTCGTTGGGGATGCCGTAGCGGTACAGGCCGTCGATAGACAGCTCTACCAGGATGACGCCCGCTGGCTGACCTTTCTCCACCAGTGGGATGTAGAGCTGCAATAAGGGTGTTGCCGCGCCGGTTTTGGGCGGCATCAAATAGACCACCTGGCGCTGGGCAGTGGCCCATTTGAAGGCGTAGTCGCCCTCGGCATGCAGGGGAGGGGTGTTGCCGCCGTAGACCGGGTAGCTCCAGTTAAAGGTGGCGCCACCGCTGGCGCGCAAACGCTTTTGCGCATCCAGCCAGGCCGCGCCATGCACCTCGGGGTATTGGTTGAGCAGGGCGATCACCCGCAGGCGGAAAGCCCGCGAGTCCAGTTCCCGACTGCTGAGTTCGCGGCCCAGCGCGGCAAATTGTTCCTGCCGTTCCAGCAGGCGCAAGCGCAGTTGTTGTTGGGTGTATTCGACATCCCGGCGCACGCCTTCTTGCTCGCGGTCGCCCTCTTCTATTTGCAGGTACAGCAGCGCCGAAACAATGGCCGCCATAAACAACACTACCGCCGCCAGCGGCGCCAGCATGGCCACCCGGTCCTGGCGCTGCGGCGAGAGCCGACGCCACCAGCGCCTGGCCCGCTTGACCGTGGAAAGGTCCGGGTCGGCGTGCAGCAAATAGGTGTCAGCATTGGACATCGGGCGAGTGTAGAGCCCGCTACGAAGCCCAAGACCCACGGCAACTAAATTTCACATTACAAAACAGAAAAGCATTATTTGAAATTTAGTGGCTTTTGTGCGAGAATTTTCATCCTGTACGCTACGAGCACCCCACCAGCAGGAGACGCCATGACAAGCACCGCGCAAAACACCGCTACTTCCTTACCCCTGGGGTTCGGCGGTGACATCGACAACCAAGAAACACGGGAGTGGATGGACGCCTTGTCCGCCGTCATTGAGGCCGAAGGCCCTGAGCGCGCGCACTTCTTGCTAGAACAACTGCTGGAACATGCCCGCCAAAAAAGCATTGACATG
>CAMCJY010000234.1 GCA_945875225.1 Comamonas sp. lk
CAAGGCCACATCGTCTTTGCTTTTGAGCAAGTTTTCGCCATCAAGCAATATCTGCCCTTCGGCGCGCTGCTCTGGATACAACTCAAACATACGATTGAGCACGCGCAAGAGCGTCGACTTACCGCAACCTGAAGGACCAATAAAGGCGGTCACACGCCCCTCCGGGATATCCAAATTGATGTCTTTCAATGCCTTGAATTTTCCATAATAAAAGTTTAGGTCTTTGATTGAAATCTTGGTGCGGGTAATGCTGGTATCTGTGTTTTGCATGGAAATTGTGCTCCCGGAACGTTAGGTTTTTTGACGCGTCAGCACACGCGCCACGATATTGAGGCCGAGCACCGCCAGGGTGATCAGGAATACGCCCGCCCAAGCGAGCTTCTGCCAATTTTCATAAGGACTCATCGCAAACTTGAAAATAGTTACCGGCAAGCTGGCCATCGGCTCACTCAAATTGGAGGTCCAAAATTGGTTGCTTAATGCGGTGAACAACAAAGGGGCGGTTTCGCCCGCGATCCGCGCTACCGCTAGCAATACACCGGTAATCACTCCCGAGCGCGCCGCCCTCATGGTGATACTGCCGATCACTTTCCATTTGGGCGCACCCAAAGCGTAAGCGGCCTCGCGTAGCCCGGAGGGCACGAGGCGCAGCATATCTTCGGTGGTGCGAATCACCACGGGAATGACGATCAGCGCCAGCGCCACCACCCCGGCAAAACCCGAAAACGACCTAAAGCTGGAAACCACCACCGAATAGACAAAAAGACCGATGACGATGGACGGCGCAGAAAGCAAAATGTCATTGACAAAGCGCGTGGTCTCGGCCAGCCATCCTTTGGAGTCAAACTCGGCCAAGTAAATGCCTGCCATGATGCCAATGGGCGCGCCCAAACAGGTGGCCAAGGTGACCATCACCAGGGAGCCGTAGATCGCATTGGCCAGACCGCCCTCTTCATTGGGTGGCGGCGTCATCTGCGTTAGGGTTGCAAAAGTCAAGCCGTCAATACCCAAACTGACCGTCTCAAACAAAATCCAAAATAGCCAGAAAAGCCCAAAAACCATAGCCGACATGGCCAGCGCAATGGCCAGTAAATTGACACGTTTACGGCTGGCGAAGCGCGCTCTGCGAGCGTCCAATGCAAGGTTCGTACTCATGTTCTGGTCCCCTCGCCTTTACGTAACTGAGCCAGCAAGAACTTGGACAGCGACAAGATAACAAAAGTGATGAAAAACAAAACCAGGCCTAGGTACATCAACGCTGCCTGGTGCAAGCCTTCACCGGCCTCCGCAAATTCGTTGGCCAGCGCCGAAGTAATGCTATTGGCCGCCTGAAACAGACTAAGCGAATCGAGTTGGTTGAAGTTACCAATCACAAAGGTAACGGCCATAGTCTCTCCGATAGCGCGTCCCAGACCCAACATAATGCCGCCAATCACCCCTGTTTTGGTATAGGGCAGCACCACGCGCGTTACCACCTCCCAGGTGGTCGCACCCAAACCGTACGCAGACTCTTTGAGCAGCGGCGGCGTGACATCAAACACATCGCGCATCACCGCCGAAATGAACGGGATGATCATGATGGCCAAAATAATGCCTGCCGACAAGATACCGATCCCGACGGGGGGACCGGACACAAATGCACCCAAGTAGGGGACGCCATCGAATGCGCTTTGCAAAGGAATTTGGACATAGGTCGCCAGAACCGGACCAAACACCAGCAAACCCCACATACCGTAAACGATGGAAGGAACCGCGGCCAATAGCTCAATCGCAGTTCCCAAAGGACGCTTGAGCCATGCCGGAGACAACTCCGTCAAGAAAAGCGCAATCCCAAAACTCACCGGCACCGCAATCAGTAGCGCGATCAAGGAAGTCGCTACCGTGCCGTAAATCATCACCAGGCCACCAAAATCCTCTTTGACCGGGTCCCACACCGTACTGGTCAAAAAGGAAAGGCCATACTTGTGAATAGCAGGCCAAGCGCTGATGGCCAAGGACAGCAAAATCGCTGCCAACAATCCCATCGTCAGCAAGGCTGCAGATTTGGCCAACCAGCCAAAAACTTGGTCCGCAAGCGGGCCGCTGAGCGCCCGCTTGGGGCTCGTAGTTTGGTTCATAAAAAGCCCTAGCGTTCGGTTTTATACATCCGGGCAAGCGCTATCCGTAACACGGCATCCCTGCGCTTGGCCCGGTAAAGACTCGGCAAAAAATGCCTTTTAAAATTGCCTTTTATTTGTAGGAAATGACTTTTCCAGAAGTGTCTTTGATCTCTCCCCAGGCTTTCTGAATGGCTGCTACGGCTGCTGGCGGCATCGGCACATAGTCCAGATCAGCAGCTGATTTCTCTCCGTTGGCGTAAGCCCAATTGAAAAACTTCAAGGCCTCGGTGCCGTTTGCGGGCTTGTCTTGGCTGGTATGCATCAAGATAAAGGTGGCACCGCTCAGAGGCCAAGAATCCTTGCCAGGCTGGTTAGTCAAGATTTGATAAAAAGACTTGGCCCAATCGGCACCCGCAGCGGCAGCTTTAAAGGTGTCGTCCTCAGGCTTCACAAAATTACCAGCAGCGTTTTGCACTAGGGCATAGTTCAGTTTGTTTTGCTTGACGTAGGAGTACTCTACGTAGCCCAGGGAATTGGGCAAGCGGCCCACGAAAGCGGCAACGCCCTCATTGCCCTTGCCGCCGGCACCGACGGGCCAACTAACCGCTGTGCCCTCGCCGACCTTGGCTTTCCAATCGGGGCTGACCTTGCTCAGGTAATTGGTAAAGAGAAAGGTGGTACCCGAACCGTCGGCACGACGCACCTGGGCAATCGCGGTATCGGGCAAGTTCACACCAGGGTTGATGGCCTTGATCGCCGGATCATTCCAACGCGACACTTTGCCCAAGAAAATATCAGCCAGCAAGGGGCCAGTCAGCTTCAACTGTCCGGGCGCGATACCTGCAACATTGAGGATGGGCACCACGCCGCCAATGACGGTGGGGAATTGCATTTGTCCTTTGGTTTTCAGGACTTCATCGGTCAAAGGCATATCGGTGGCACCGAAATCGACGGTCTTGGAGTCGATTTGCTTGATGCCACCACCCGAACCGATGGACTGGTAATTCACTTTAACGCCAGTCTGTTTGTTGTAATCAGAAGCCCACTTGGCGTACAGGGGCGCTGGAAATGAGGCTCCGGCACCGGTGATTTCCTGGGCCTGAACGCCTGTGGCGATGAACGCGCATGCCGAGGCCAGCGCGAGAAGGGAGCGGGGAGAAATGATCTGCATGGAACACCTTTTCAATGGTTGAGGGATGCAACAGACTCTAAGCATCAAATATGACAGATGAGTGACAAAACAAGGATTCCTTCCAGCAAATGCCGTCCTCCATCGATCCAAACCCAATCATACTGTCATCAAATTGACATTTTTGATTCGTATCCTTGCTTTTTTAACTGGAGGTTACCTATGTCCTATTTGTTCACTGTGCGCTTAGCGCGCCGCGCCGCGCTGGCATGTGCCGCTATTGCTTTGGTTAGCGCTTGCGCTAGCCTTCAAAAACCCGTCAGTCTGGCAGAAACGATCGCCAAGGCGCCCGAATTGAGCACTCTCAACGGCTTGGTGAAAACCGCCGGCTTGACCGAGACGCTGCAAGGCCCCGGTCCATTCACCGTGTTTGCACCCAGTGACGCTGCATTCAAGGCGCTCAAGGCCGGAACATTGGAAAGCCTGAGCAAGAACCCAGCAGCAGTTAAGGACATCTTGCTGTTCCACACCGTCTCGGGCGCAGTAGCCTCCAAAGATGTGAAAAACAGCAACGCCAAAGCGGTCAATGGCGGTGCTTTGGCGCTTGCCAAGGCAGGCGATTTTGTGACCGTTGAAAACGGATTCGTCATCAAGGCCGACATCGTGGCCAGCAACGGCGTCATCCATATCATCGACACCGTACTGACCCCGCCGAAAAAATAA
>CAMCJY010000235.1 GCA_945875225.1 Comamonas sp. lk
CTGCTGTTGTAAGGCTCACTGGTGTTTAAGCAGCGAGTGCGAAACGTTCGTCGTTTGCAGTTAGTTTGTTTGAATCTGTTTTACGAGCGCATTCAGCTCGACATGCACCACAGCGATTCCGTACCCACGTCGAAACCAGTGCAGCCCCAAGCCATCTATTTTAGGCCTGGGATAGCAGTTGCAAGAGCTCAGTCGGAGAATTAATCTGCGCGTCTGCTTTCCAAGCGGCTACGTCCGAGGCGCTGCCCAAGTAGCCATAGGTGGCGGCTACCGTGCCCATGCCTGCCGCCGTACCAGCCACGATGTCACGCTCGTCGTCGCCCACATACAGGCACAGCCCAGGCGACACGCCCAAGCGGCGCGCAGCTTCCAGCAAGGGCTCCGGGTGTGGTTTGGAAAATGGCGTCGTGTCGCCGCCCACAATCGCTCCGGCGTTGGTAAACAAGGGCATAGCCGCCGTTAGGGGCAGGGCAAAGCGTTCCGACTTGTTGGTTACCACGCCCCACGGCATGCCAAGGGCTTGCAATGCGGCAATCAAAGCAGCGACCCCTTCAAAAGCATGGGTGTTATCCAGCATACAAGCCTGGTAATTGCTGAAAAACTCATCGCGCATGGCCTCGTAGTCCGCGCTATCCGGGCTCATGCCAAAGGCCACTTGCAGCATGCCGCGCGCACCGGAGCCGCACATGGGGCGGTACTTGGCATAGTCCAGTGAGGGCAAGCCCCGCTTCAAGCGCATTGCGTCGGCCGCACCGGCCAAATCCGGCGCACTGTCTATCAGCGTTCCGTCCAAATCAAACAATACGGCACGTATGCCTGCAAACTTTTGCATCGACATTCAAGCGGGGCGCTGGCACGCGAACAGGTAATTTACGCTGGTGTCGGGCACCATGGCATAGCGTTGCGTCAAAGGGTTGTAGCCCATGCCATTGGTCTGCTGCAGCTCCAAACCGGCGTCCCGGCAAAAACTTGCCAATTCACTGGGTCGGATAAGTTTGGCGTATTCATGGGTGCCGCGGGGCAGCAGGTTCAAAATGTATTCGGCCCCGACGATGGCGAATAAAAAGGACTTGGGGCTGCGGTTAAGCGTAGAGAAAAACACCCAGCCGCCAGGCTTGACCATACGGGCGCAGGCGCGCACCACGGAAGCCGGGTCCGGCACATGCTCCAGCATTTCCATGCAGGTGACCAGGTCAAAAGACGAGGGGCTTTCGGCGGCCAGGGCCTCGGCGCTGATTTCGCGGTAGCGCACATCGGGCGTTTGCGCCTCCATGGCGTGAAGCTGTGCCACGCGCAGGGCCTTAGTGGATAGGTCAATGCCCAGGACTTGGGCGCCTTTGCGGGCCATAGAGTCCGCCAGGATGCCACCACCACAGCCTACATCCAGCGCCTGGACGCCCTTGACCGGGCACAAACTGTCTATCCACTGCAAGCGCAGGGGGTTGATTTGGTGCAGAGGCCGGAACTCACTTTCCGGATCCCACCAGCGGTGGGCCAGGTCGGAAAACTTGGCAAGTTCGGCCGGATCGGCATTGACGGTCTGGGCGCTAGGCATGGTGAATGGCTTTCAAAATTAGAAACAGACTTTAGCGCGGATGGACGGCTGCAGAAAAGCACCAACAAAAAAGCCCCGTCAACACGCAGTTCGCGGGGCTTTTTAGAGTGCGACCAATCTAGACACAAACAAAAAGGCCCGCAATTGCGGGCCGATTTGTGAATCCGCTAAGCCTTATTTGGCGGGGCGGGTTCCAATGACTTCCACCTCAACACGGCGGTTTTTGGCTTGGCCTTCTTTGGTCTTGTTGTCAGCGACCGGGCTGGCCTCGCCTTTGCCTTCGGTATAGACGCGATTTTTCTCAATGCCTTTAGATACCAAGTAAGCCTTCACCGCGTCAGCGCGCTTGACAGACAGACTCTGGTTGTAAGTATCCGTACCCATGGAGTCCGTATGACCCACGGCGATGATGACTTCCAGGCTGATGCCTTGCAGCTTGCCAACCAGATCATCCAGCTTGGCTTTGCCTTCGGGCTTGAGCACCGACTTGTCAAAGTCAAAGAACGCGTCTGCGGCATAAGTTACTTTGCTAGCGGCTGGAGCTGGGGCTGCTGGAGCTGCCGGGGCTTTGGGAGCGGCTGGTGCTGGTGCTGGAGCTGGCGCAGCTTTGGGAGCGGATGGTGCTGGTGCTGGTGCTGGTGCTGGTGCTGGTGCTGGTGCTGGAGCTGGTGCAGCAGGAGCAATTGCGCCATCGCAGCCGGCAGCGGCGGTGGCGGGAGTCCAGGAAGAATCGCGCCAGCATTGACCGGTGCTGTTTTTCCATACATCGCCACTGGCGCTGCGCCAATTGTGGATTTCTTGGGCGCCGGCGAAGCTTGTTAAAGCGAATGCACCAAGGGCGATGGCTATTTTGTTCAAATTGGTTATCACAATATTTTCCTTTTCGGGATCAAAGCAGCGTTGCTGCGGGCCTATAAAACTTACGCCTCGGGCTCGGTGCACCAAAACAGCGTGACGGTGATTGTGCCACAGCACAATGGCATCTTCCAGAGTGAGGCCAGGCAAACTAATAATATTTTTACCTTCCTTATCCAAATCGTCAATGATCTACCCCGCCCAGCCTTCTCTTGGGAGGCCGGGCCGTAGAATGGAGGGTTAGCCCAAAGACTCCGTTAGCCTCACCAAACCATGACCCAGTTCGCCAAAGAAACCCTCCCCATCAGCCTAGAGGAGGAAATGCGGCGCAGTTACCTCGACTACGCCATGAGCGTCATTGTCGGGCGCGCCCTGCCCGACGCCCGTGACGGCTTGAAGCCGGTGCACCGCCGGGTGCTGTTTGCGATGCATGAGCTCAATAACGACTGGAACCGCGCCTACAAAAAGTCGGCCCGTATCGTCGGCGATGTCATTGGTAAGTACCACCCCCATGGCGACCAGTCGGTTTATGACACGATCGTGCGCATGGCGCAGGACTTTTCCATGCGCCACATGTTGGTCGATGGTCAGGGCAATTTTGGCTCGGTGGACGGCGATAACGCGGCCGCCATGCGCTACACCGAGATCCGTCTGGCCAAGATCGCCCACGAACTGCTGGCCGATTTAGACAAAGAAACCGTCGATTTCGGCCCCAATTACGACGGCTCCGAGAAAGAACCGCTGGTTTTACCTACCCGCATTCCGAATTTGTTGGTCAACGGCTCGGGCGGTATTGCGGTGGGCATGGCCACCAATATCCCGCCGCACAACCTCAATGAAGTCGTGGACGCCTGCCTGCATTTGCTGCGCAACCCGGATGCCAGCGTGGACGATTTGATTGAAATCGTGCCCGCGCCCGACTTCCCCACGGCGGGCATTATTTACGGGATCAATGGCGTCAAAGACGGCTACCGCACCGGTCGCGGCAAAGTGGTGATGCGTGCCAAATGCCATTTCGAGGACATCGACAAAGGCGCGCGTCAGGCCATCATCGTGGACGAGCTGCCCTACCAGGTCAATAAAAAAACCTTGCAAGAACGCATGGCCGAGCTGGTCCACGAGAAGAAAATCGAAGGCATCAGCCATATCCAAGACGAGTCAGACAAGTCTGGCATGCGCCTGGTCATCGAACTCAAACGCGGCGAAGTGCCCGAAGTGGTACTGAACAACCTATACAAACAGACCCAGTTGCAAGACACCTTCGGCATGAATATGGTGGCCTTGATCAACGGGCAACCCAAGCTCTGCAACCTGAAAGACCTGATCGAGGTCTTTTTGCAGCACCGCCGCGAAGTCGTCACCCGCCGCACCGTCTTCAACCTGCGCAAAGCCCGCGAGCGCGGCCATGTGCTCGAAGGTCTGGCGGTCGCGCTGGCCAATATCGACGAATTCATCGCCATCATCCGCAATGCCCCCACTCCGCCAGTGGCCAAGGCTGCGTTGATGACCCGCAGCTGGGACAGCAAACTGGTGCGCGA
>CAMCJY010000236.1 GCA_945875225.1 Comamonas sp. lk
TTGGCGCCGTTGCTGGACAAGCGTAGCCTAGGTTTACGCAAACCCGAGACTGCGCCGCAAGTGCGTAAAAACACGGAGAAAGAATTTCCCGACGGCATCCCGGCCTATGGCGCAGACGCCCTGCGCTTTACATTTGCCGCGCTGGCCAGTCTGGGCCGCAACATCAACTTTGACAGCAAGCGCTGCGAAGGCTATCGCAATTTTTGTAACAAGCTGTGGAACGCCACCCGCTTTGTGCTGATGAATTGCGAAGGCCAGGACTGCGGTTTGCAAGAACACACCAAAGAACAATGTACGCCTCCGCGCGTGGGCGCGGATGGACAAGCCATTCCCGCCGGCCCTTTCTACCAATACCTCAAGTTCAGCCAGGCCGACCGCTGGATTAGCTCGGTATTGCAGCAAACCGAAGACCAAGTAGCCAAAGGCTTTGCCGAATACCGGCTAGACAATGTAGCCACCGCCCTCTATGAGTTTGTGTGGAACGAATACTGCGACTGGTACCTGGAAATTGCCAAAGTGCAAATCCAAAATGGCGACCCGGCGCAGCAGCGCGCAACCCGGCGCACGCTGATTCGCACCCTGGAGGCCATCTTGCGCCTAGCGCATCCGGTCATTCCGTTTATCACCGAAGAACTCTGGCAAAAGGTCGCACCTGTGGCCGGTCTGGCCGGGCCCTCAGTCAGCATTGCGCGCTACCCCGAGGCGCAACTGAACAAGGTGGACCTGCAAGCCATTACCAATGTCAACCAGCTCAAAGCCCTGGTTGATGCCTGCCGTAATTTGCGTGGCGAAATGAATGTGTCCCCGGCCACCAAAATGCCGCTGTTCGCGCTGGGCAATGCCGACTTTATGCGCGCCAATGCCAAGGTCTTGCAAGCGCTAGCCAAGCTCAGCGATGTAAAAGTGTTTGACGACGAAGCCGCCTGGCAAAGCGCAGCGCAAGCCGCGCCCGTGGCCGTAGTGGGCGAAATACGCATGTGCTTGTTCATCGAGGTAGATGTGGCTGCAGAAAAAGTGCGCCTGTCCAAAGAAATCGCGCGCTTAGAAGGCGAAATATCCAAGACCCAGGGCAAGCTGTCCAATGAAGCCTTCGTGGCGAAAGCACCGCCCGCTGTCATCACCCAAGAGCGCCAGCGCATGGCGGATTTTGAAAGCACCTTATCCAAGGTGCGGGGGCAACTGGAGCGCTTGGCTTAAAGGTGCTGCGCCCCTGAAGTCCCCAATGATGGGCGGGGATCAACCCGAAACCAGTACGCTAAAGCATTGATTTGATTGGTATTTTTTGACGTAAATGAATTTACTCAATACAATGAGATAAATTACTCAATGTACTGAGCAAATACAAGATGTCCATCGAACGCGAAGCACTTTTCCCTCTGGTGGCTCGGCTCAAAGAGCCTCGACGGTTTTTACAAGTGGTGGCCGGTCCGCGCCAAGTGGGCAAAACCACGCTGGTGCGCCAGGCGCTGGAGCACTTGCAGCGGGACGCACAAGCTGACACCACCAGCCCGACTGCTTCCCCAGTGGCCCAACACAGCGCCAGCGCCGACGGCCCCGGCCTGCAAGGCCAAATCTGGCTGGGTACGCAATGGCAAGTCGCACGTGCGCTCGCCGCACAAGCGGGCAGCTGCGTGCTGGTGCTGGACGAAATTCAAAAAGTGTCCCAATGGACCGAAGAAGTCAAACGCTTGTGGGACGAAGACACCGCCGCCGAGCGCGATGTGCGCGTGGTCATCCTTGGCTCGGCCCCGCTGCTGATTGCCCGTGGCCTGAGCGAGAGCATGGCCGGGCGCTTTGAGATTACCCGCCTGGGCCACTGGCGCTATGCCGAAATGCGCGACGCCTTTGGCTTTAGCCTGGAGCATTTCATCTTTTATGGAGGCTACCCCGGCGCAGCCCCCTTGGTGCATGACGAAAGCCGTTGGGCCGCCTATGTCAGCGACGCGCTGATCGAAACCACCATCAGCAAAGACGTGTTGCTGATGGCGCCGGTACAAAAACCCGCGCTGCTGCGCCGCGTGTGTGACCTGGCCTGCGTGTACAGCGGCCAAATCCTCAGCTACCAAAAAATGCTGGGACAGTTGGACGACGCAGGCAACACCACCACCCTGGCCCACTACCTGGACCTGCTGGAAGGCGCGGGCATGGCCTGTGGCCTGCCCAAATACATGGGCCAAGTGGTGCGCCAACGCGCATCCAGCCCCAAGCTGCAAGTGTTCAACAACGCCTTGATGGGCTGCCACTGGGTGGCCCAAGGCGTGGGCCTGCAAGCGGCACTAGCACGCCCCGAGGTGTGGGGCCGACTGGCAGAGAGTGCGGTAGGCGCCGAACTGCTGGCCCGGCACCTGACCCACAGCAGCCGCCATCCGCTTGTCCACTACTGGAATAACGGGCAAAAAGAAGTGGACTACGTGCTGCGCGACGGCACCACCTTGCAAGCGCTGGAAGTGAAAAGCGGAAACAACCTAGGCAATGTGTCGGGCCTTGGTGCGTTTGTGAAGCAGTATGGGCAAGCGCAGCCGCTGGTGATTGGCACGGGGGGCATGCCGCTGGATTTGTGGTTGCAGGGCTGAAGCTGCATGTATGACTTCGGTGGAAGCTTTCACTTTGCGCCCGTTGGCGGTGCGTCATGCCCACAGTGAAATAAAGCACCGGCAACTGGCATCACGTCCGCCTGGAGTTGGCGTCTTCACTTGTCCACACTAGCCAACTGGTGAAGCCGCTGCAACAACTCCCCCGCATCCGTCCCCACCTGCAATAGCCCGCGCACCGCAGGGTTGAGAAACCCATTCGCCACCATGCTGTCCAGCATGGCGATCAGCGGGTCGTAGTAGCCGGCCACGTTGAGTAAGCCAAAGGGCTTGTGGTGCATGCCCAGTTGGTACCAGGTCCAGATTTCAAACAGTTCTTCAAAAGTACCTATGCCGCCGGGCAGAGTCACAAACGCATCGGCACGCTCAAACATCATGGTTTTGCGGGTGTGCATGTTGTCCACTACATGCAACTCGGTCAGGCCGGTGTGGCCCACTTCTTTGTCAATCAGGTTTTGCGGAATCACGCCGTATACCTTGCCCCCTGCGGTCAGCGTGGCGTCGGCCACCATACCCATCAGTCCCACTTTGCCGCCGCCATAAACTAACTCCCAGCCCTGGCTACCGATCAAGGCACCGGTATCGCGTGCCGACTGTGCAAAGCGCGGATCCATGCCCGAGCGGGAACCGCAATACACGCATACAGAAAACGAATCCATACGAAGTGGGCGCTGGTCTTAACGCCTGCGCATCAGGTGAATAAACTCTTTATCCACCGTTTGCTGGTCCAACAAGGTGTTACCGGTTTGCTTGGCAAAGGCTTGGAAGTCGCGCACCGAGCCGGGGTCGGTGGCGATGACTTTGAGCACTTCGCCGCTTTGCATATCAGCCAGCGCGCGCTTGGCTTTGAGTATGGGCAATGGGCAGTTCAGGCCTCGGCTGTCCACTTCTTTGGCAATGGTGTATTCGGTACTCATGGTGGCTTTCGAAAATTAGCTTTCAGCGCGCGGGGCTGCGCTTTCATCACGCTTAGCCCACTCAATAAATTGCGGTGTGTGGCCGCGCGAGCGCAGCCAATCGGCCAGTGCATAGCCAGTACCGGCGGGCCAGCATTTCAGGTCCTCGGGCGCGTACATCCGGTAGTCCACTAGCTCGGGCGATAGGCGGACTTCACCGTGGCAGACCGCGTGGTAGGCAATGATGATCTGGTTCATACGCTGAAAATCGTACACGCCGATCAGGTTCAGGGCGTCAGTATTCAGCGCGGTTTCTTCTGAGATTTCGCGGGCAATGCCTTCTTGGGGCGTTTCGCCCGCTTCCATAAACCCGGTGATCAGCGCATACATCTTGCCCGGCCAAGCTGC
>CAMCJY010000237.1 GCA_945875225.1 Comamonas sp. lk
GGGCCAGGGCAAAACCCATTTTTCCGCTGGACAAATTGGTGATGCCGCGCACCGGGTCTATGGCTTCAAAGGTGGGACCAGCAGAAATCAAAACGCGCCGCCCGCGCAAAACTTTGGGCTGAAAGTACGCGACCAGGTCTTCAAACAATTCCTCGGGCTCGAGCATGCGTCCGTCACCGGTTTCGCCGCACGCCTGGTCGCCCTCCCCCACGCCCAGCACCAGCGCACCGTCGGCGCGCAACTGCGCCACATTGCGCTGGGTGGCTGGATGCGCCCACATTTCGCGGTTCATAGCCGGGGCCAGTAGCAGGGGCACGCGCTCCAGGGGGCGCGCCAGGCACATCAGGCTAAGCAAATCATCCGCACGGCCATGCAAAAGTTTGGCCATGAAGTCGGCGCTGCAAGGCGCCACAAGCATCGCGTCGGCCTCACGGCTGAGGTTGATGTGTGCCATATTGTTGGGTTCGCGCGGATCCCACTGGGATACATAGACCGCGCGGTTGCTTAAGGCCTGCATGGTCACCGGTGTGATGAACTGGGCAGCCGCCTCGGTCATGACCACCTGCACCTGTGCGCCCTCTTTGACCAGCAGGCGGCACAAATACGCCGCCTTGTAACAGGCAACCCCGCCGGTCAGGCCCAAAACTATGTGTTTACCATTCAAATCCATGCGCTGTCGCCTCTTTGTGCACCGCCGCCATAGCGGCAACCGTGTCAAAGCGCAATGTAGCAGACACCTATAATCGCGCCTTACCAGCTACCTGAACCCCTTGGGTTCGCACTCTGACATGACCAAATTTGTCTTCGTCACCGGCGGTGTAGTGTCCTCCCTAGGCAAGGGAATTGCATCGGCCTCGCTCGCCGCGCTTATTGAGTCGCGGGGCCTGACAGTCACCCTCATCAAGCTGGATCCCTACCTCAATGTAGACCCGGGCACTATGTCGCCGCTGCAACATGGCGAAGTTTTCGTGACCGATGACGGCGCCGAAACCGATCTGGATCTGGGCCACTATGAGCGTTTTGTGGAAACGCGCATGCGCAAGTCCAACAATTTCACCACCGGGCAAATTTATAAAAGCGTGCTCGACAAAGAGCGCCGCGGCGACTACCTGGGTAAGACGGTGCAGGTGATTCCGCATGTGACCAACGAAATCCAGGAGTTCGTCAAACGCGGTGCCCGCTTGGGCGAAGCCGACGCGGTGGACGTGGCGATTGTGGAAATCGGCGGCACGGTAGGTGACATTGAGTCACTGCCATTTTTGGAAGCCGTGCGCCAGATGAGCCTGCAAATGGGCCCCAACCAAAGCGCTTTTGTGCACTTAAGCTACGTACCCTGGATTGCGGCCGCCGGTGAGCTCAAAACCAAACCCACTCAGCACACCGCCAAACAGTTGCGCGAAATCGGCATCCAGGCCGATGCCCTGGTATGCCGGGCAGACCGGCCTATCCCCGAAGAAGAGCGCCAGAAAATTTCAATGTTTTCCAACGTGCCGATATGGGGCGTGATCTCCATGTGGGACGTGGACACGATTTACAAAGTGCCACGCATTTTGCATGAACAAGGCCTGGATGGCCTGATTTGTGACAAGCTGCGCCTGAACACGCCACCGGCCAAGCTCCAGCGCTGGGATGATTTGGTGTATGAAACCGAACACCCCGAAGGCGAAGTCGCCATCGCGATGGTCGGCAAATACGTCGACCTGTCCGATAGCTACAAATCGCTCAATGAAGCGCTACGCCATGCCGGCATGAAGAACCATGTGAAGGTAAAAATCCATTACATCGATTCAGAAACCATTAACGCGGACACTCTGTCCCAATTGGCGAAATTTGACGCGGTGCTGGTGCCCGGCGGCTTTGGTAAGCGCGGTATCGAGGGCAAGATCAGCGCGGCGCGATTTGCCCGCGAAAACAAAGTGCCGTACCTGGGCATTTGTCTGGGCATGCAGGTGGCGACTATCGAATTTGCACGCCATGTAGCGGGTCTGGTAGATGCGAATAGCACCGAGTTCGACCCGGACAGCCCCAACCCGGTGATTGCGCTTATCACCGAATGGAAGGATAAAGACGGAACCATCCAAACCCGCGACCACAATTCCGACATGGGCGGCACCATGCGCCTGGGGGCGCAAAGTTCGGATGTGGCACAGAACACGATTGCGCATGAAATTTACGGTGATGTGGTCACTGAGCGCCACCGCCACCGCTACGAAGCCAATGTGCATTTCTTAGACCGCTTGCGCGCTGCGGGCCTGGTCATCTCCGCCCTCACCCAACGCGAGCAATTAACCGAAATGGTGGAGTTGCCCCAAAGCGTGCACCCCTGGTTTGTGGGGGTGCAATTCCACCCAGAGTTCAAATCCACCCCATGGAATGGACATCCTTTGTTCAATGCGTTTATCAAAGCGGCGCTGGACCACCAGCGCGATGGCAAAAACCTCAAGGTGGCTGCGTGAAGCTATGCGGCTTTGAGGTCGGGCTGGATCAGCCCTTTTTTCTGATTGCCGGTCCCTGCGTGATCGAGTCCGAACAATTGCAAATGGACACAGCGGGCACGCTGAAAGACATCTGCGTAAGCCTGGGCATTCCGTTTATTTTTAAAAGCAGCTTTGACAAAGCCAATCGCTCCAGCGGCAGTACCTTTCGCGGGCCGGGCATCGACAAGGGCCTGGAGATTTTGACCAAAGTCAAGCGTGAGCTACAGGTGCCGGTACTTACCGATATCCACAGCGAAGACCAAATTGCCCAGGTCAGCAGCGTGGTCGATGTGCTGCAAACACCCGCTTTTTTATGCCGCCAGACCGATTTCATACGCGCGGTAGCGCAATCGGGCAAGCCGGTGAATATCAAAAAGGGGCAATTTCTGGCGCCCGGCGATATGAAAAATGTCATCGACAAAGCGCGCGCCGCTGCGCGTGACGCGGGCCTCGAAGAAGACAACTTCCTGGCCTGTGAGCGCGGCGCAAGCTTTGGCTACAACAACCTGGTCAGCGATATGCGCAGCCTAGCCATCATGCGCAACACCGGCGCGCCGGTGGTGTTTGATGCCACCCATTCAGTGCAGTTACCCGGCGGGCAAGGCACCAGCAGCGGCGGTCAGCGCGAGATGGTGCCCGTGCTGGCGCGCGCGGCGGTCGCCGTAGGTGTGGCCGGCTTGTTCATGGAAACGCATCCGAACCCGGCGCAAGCGATGAGCGATGGGCCCAACGCCGTGCCGCTGCACCATATGAAGGCTTTGCTGGAAACCTTGCTGGCGCTGGATACCGTGACCAAGCGCGCCGGTTTTCTTGAAAACAACTTCAACTGAATACGCTATGGCCTACGGATACATTATTGTGGACATGCAGATCACTGACATGGACCAATACAAGCAGTACATGGCCTCAGCCCCCGAATCGGTAGCGCTGGCTGGCGGCGAGTACCTGGCGCGTGGCGGTACAGTTGAAGTCATGGAAGGCCAATGGGAGCCCGCTCGTATGGCCCTGCTGCGCTTTCCCAGCTTTGCCGCTGCCCATGATTGGTACCACGGGGAAATGTATGCCCGGGCCCGCGCTAAGCGCGCCGGTGCCACAAAGTTTTTCAATATGGTTTTGCTTGAGGGCCTAGCCGCCCCGGTGTAACTTTTTTAACAAGGAAGAAGATGAGCGCGATTGTGGATATTGTGGGTCGGGAGATTTTGGATAGCCGGGGCAACCCGACGGTCGAATGCGATGTGCTGCTGGAAAGTGGCACCATGGGCCGCGCTGCGGTGCCCTCGGGCGCGTCTACCGGTTCGCGCGAAGCCATTGAGCTGCGTGACGGCGATAAACTGCGCTACCTGGGCAAAGGCGTGCTCAAAGCCGTAGACCACATCAACAACGAAATTTCTGAAGCGATTCTGGG
>CAMCJY010000238.1 GCA_945875225.1 Comamonas sp. lk
TGCTTTATTCGCGAGCTGAAAGCCGGCGCCCGTCCGGTGGACCCAGACCCGCAGCTTATGGCCAGCCCCTGCGATGGCATCGTCGGCGCCTGCGGTCAGGTAGTGGACGGGCAGGTGTTTCAGGCCAAGGGCTTTCCCTATTCTTTAGAAGATTTGCTGGGTAAGGAGGGGCGGGATACGCCCTGGGCCGACGGCGTCTTTTTGACCATACGCATCACCTCGGCCATGTACCACCGCTTTCATGCGCCTTATGACTTGCGCATGCACCGGGTGCATTACTTTTCAGGCGATACCTGGAATGTCAACCCGATCGCGCTCAAGCGCGTAGAGAAACTGTTTTGCAAAAACGAACGTGCCTTACTGCGCGTGGAGGTGGGCGAACAAAAATACCCTGTCGCATTGGTGCCAGTGGCGGCCATACTGGTGGCCAGCATTCGGCTGCATGCCATCGACACCGTGCTGCACACCCGCTACCAAGGGCCGGTGGACTTAGCATGCGACGCGTTCTACCGCAAGGGCGAAGAAATGGGTTGGTTTCAGCATGGCTCGACCATCATTGTGTTTGCGCCCAAGGGATTTACCTTGGCCCCGGGCATCGGCGATGGTACGCCGGTGCGTATGGGGCAAGCCTTGCTGCGTCTGCCCTAAGTCACAGGGCGGTGCGGGCAGCGATGGGAACGGGCATCGCTTCTAGGGGTGGGTTGGACGCCTGGGCTTTAGGTTTGGCCGGCTGCGCGGGGGAAGGCACAAAGTCCAGCACCTGGTCCCAGTAAATCAGTTCCAGCGTGCCGTCCATGTGCTCCACCAGGGCCGAACGGCTCTCCACCCAGTCGCCATCATTGCAATACAAGATGTCATCAATCATGCGGATTTCTGCGCGGTGAATATGGCCGCAAACCACGCCGTCGTAGCCACGTTTGCGCGCTTCGTGGGCGACTGCGTTTTCAAAGTCGGCGACAAAATTCACCGCTTTCTTCACCTTGTTTTTCAGGTAGGCCGACAGCGACCAATAGGGCAGCTTCAGGCGCCGGCGCACATTGTTCAGATGACGGTTGAGGCGCAGGGCAATTTCATACAAGTTGTCGCCCAGATAGGCCAGCCATTTGGCGTACTTCACCACCGCATCGAAATAGTCGCCATGGATGAGCCAGAGCTTGCGACCGTCGGCCAGGGTGTGAGTGGACTCATGGCGGACCTCGATACCACCGAAATGGTGGTCTATAAAGCCGCGTGCAAATTCGTCATGGTTGCCGGGGATAAACACCACATGGCAGCCTTTGCGCGCTTTGCGCAGAAGCTTTTGAACTACATCGTTGTGGGCTTGCGGCCAATACCATTTGCGCTTGAGTTGCCAGCCATCAATGATGTCGCCGATGAGATACAGATGGTTACTGGTATGCGATTTAAGAAATTCAATCAGTGCCTCTGCCTGACAGCCTGGTGTTCCCAGATGCAAGTCTGAGATGAATACTGCGCGGTAGTGCATCCAGTCCCCATAAAAGTAAGTGATCGAAGGCGCAATCTGCACGCATGCCATCGCGCCTGCCGCATGCAAGTATCAGCAAGTGGTATGACGAATTGATGAAACATTGACGCAAGGTTGTTGAGGAAACTTCTTACTATTTGGCGTATTCCCCCAGGAAACTGAATGAATTTCATAAAAATGCCACATTTTGACCATAAAGTCGTTAGCTTCGGTCTTTTCGTGATCAGTCAACGGAGTTGCTATGTTTTCAAACGATACCAAGCTTCTAGCTTTGTTAGGTCTTGCTGCTACGCTCGTCGTAGCGCCTGCGGCGGCACAGAACACCAGTTCAGCCATCAGTGGTCGCATCACCGGAGCCGATGGCAAGGCCATTGCTGGCGCCAAAGTGGAGGCAACGCACCTGGAGTCCGGATCGACCAGCTCGGTATCGACGGACGAGCAAGGCCGCTACGTGCTTCGCGGCCTGCGCGTAGGCGTACCTTATACCGTGAGTGTTTCCAAGGACGGAAAGACCGAGAAACGCGAAGACGTTTACTTGCTATTGGCGCAAACTTCCACCATTGATCTGCGCTTGGCTGCCGCGCAGGCAAGTTTGGCTGCAGTGACCGTTACCGGGGCTTCGGCCAGTGCCTTCGATAGCATGGCCATGGGTTCAGGAAGCCGTTTTAACCGCCAAGAACTGGACGCTTTTCCGTCCGTCAAGCGCAGCTTGCAAGATTACGCCCGCCTAGACCCGCGCTTTGCACAAACCGATAAAGAGCGTGGCGAAATTTCTGCTGGCGGACAAAACACCCGTTACAACACCGTCACCGTTGACGGCGTAAAGATTAACGATACCTTTGGCCTAGAGGCGAACGGCTTGCCCACCATCAAGCAGCCGATTTCCATAGATGCGATTCAGGCAGTGCAGGTCAACCTGTCAAACTACGATGTGACGCAAAAGGACTACACCGGCGCCAATATCAACGCGGTAAGCAAGTCTGGCACCAACGAACTCAAAGGCAGCGTTTACTTCGTGTACCGCGATGACAAATTTGTGGGTGACCGCTTTAGCCCAACCACAGGAGCAAGCCGCTACCCCAAGTTCAGTGAAGACACCAAAGGCTTCACTTTGGGTGGCCCCATCATTGAAGACAAGCTCTTCTTTTTTACCAGCTATGAGGAATTTACCAGCACTCGTGCGCAGCCTGAGTTTGGCCAAATAGGCGGCAGTTTCCCGCAAACCGTATCGATTTCGCAAAGCCAGATCGATCAAATCGCAGCGGCTGCAAAACTCAAAGGCTACAGCATCGGCAGCGTTGGCACCACCGCACCCGTGGAAGTGAAAGACTTGCTGGTCAAGCTGGACTGGAACATCAACGCCCAGCACCGCGCCAATGTGCGCTTTGCCAGCACCCGCCAAAGCGAAACTCAGACCGGCTCTAATAACGCAACCAGTCTGACGCTCGACTCCGCATGGTGGAAGCAAAAAAAGGATTTAGATTCTGTTGTTGGTCAATGGTTTGCTGACTGGACGCCCACTTTTTCTACCGAATTGAAGGCCTCGCAGCGCAACTATGACAGCAACCCGCAAAACAACTCCAATACGCCCTCCGTCAGTTTTTCATTCGTAGGCTTGGCGCCAGCTGGCGCCCCGGCAGGCGCCCTTACTTCTACCCGTTTTCTAAATACCGGTACGGACTTTAGCCGCCAGTTCAATAAGCTCAGCCAAAAAACCCAAGACTTTTACCTGGGCGCCAACTGGATGATTGACGACCATGAGGTGAAGTTTGGCGCAGACTACGCGGCCACCAAAACTTTCAACGGATTTTTCCAGGGCGTCAACGGCTCCTATACCTTTGGCTGCGTGAACAGTAACAGTAGCTTCACTTATACGACGATTACGGGCGCGGTTTCTTGTGGAACGACCACACCCGAGGCCACTGCCGTGGCGGCCCTTTTGGAAAACTTTAACCGTGGACGCCCCAGCTCATATTCAGTCCAAGCGGCAACGCCTGGCACTACGCTGACCGAGGGTGCGGCGAATTTTTCAATCGTCAACACCGGCTTGTTCTTGCAAGATACCTGGACGGTGAACGATCAGCTCACGCTGATTGCCGGCGCGCGCGTAGATGTGACCGGTTTGCCCGACAAGCCCAAGGCCAATGCAGCGGCGGGTGCCTCCACGGTCGCCGGTTCCATAGCATCTGGTGCTACCACCGGCGTTCGCAACAGTGGCGGCTTTGTCATGGACAACACGGTCACGCCGGACGGCCAGACCCTGTTCCAGCCGCGCTTTGGCTTTAACTACGCTTTAGATGCAGCGGCCAAAGAAAAATCGCAAATCCGCGGCGGCTTTGGATTGTTCCAAGGGGCAGCCGCTTCGGTGTGGTTGGCAAACCCCTATTCCAACACG
>CAMCJY010000239.1 GCA_945875225.1 Comamonas sp. lk
GCAACTGGGGCAGCTGGTCAGGATTTTGGTCGGCCCCGCTGGGGCCAGGCCCTGGTCCGCTTTAAGCGCCGCCAGATCGTTCGCGCCCCGGCGAAGCTCTTCTTCCTTGCGAAAGCGAATTTGCGTGGATATATCGGGCCGGGTCACGCCCAGGGTGCCGGACTCTCCGCAGCAGCGCTCACTTTTTAGCACGGTGTCACCCACCAAGGCCTTGACGGTTTTCATCGGATCTTGCAGCTTCATCGGGCTGTGGCAGGGGTCGTGGTACAGATAGCCGGCGCCCGCCACGCTGTTGGCAGTACCGTCCGCCGCCAGTGCGGTGCCCAAGGTAATGCCCTTTTCCAACAAATATTCATGGATGTCGATGATCCGGCAGCCCGGGAATATTTTGTCGAACTGATAGCCTTGCAATTGGTCGTAGCAGGTGCCGCAACTGACCACCACGGTTTTGATGTCCAGGTAGTTCAGGGTATTGGCCACGCGGTGAAACAGCACGCGGTTATCGGTGACAATTTTTTCCGCCTTGTCTGCCTGACCGCTGCCGCGCTGCGGGTAGCCGCAGCACAGGTAACCCGGGGGAAGCACGGTTTGCACCCCAGCGTGCCACAGCATCGCCTGGGTGGCTAAGCCCACCTGACTGAACAGACGCTCGGAGCCGCAGCCGGGGAAGTAAAACACCGCCTCGGTTTCGGCCGTGGTGGCTTGCGGGTCGCGGATGATGGGCACGTAGTCCGCATCTTCAATGTCCAGCAGGGCGCGGGCGGTGCGCTTAGGTAGGCCGCCGGGCATTTTTTTGTTAATGAAGTGGATGACCTGCTCTTTGATGGGCGCTGCGCCTACCGTCGAGGGTGGCTTGGCGGTCTGGCGGTTTGCCAGCACGCGCAGCACATCATTGGCCAGGCGCTGCACCTTAAAGCCCACGCCCACCATCATGCTGCGCATGAATTTGATGGTTTGCGGGTTGGTGGCGTTCAAAAATGCCATGGCCAAGGCATTGCCCGGCCTGAAACTCTTTTTCCCCATCTTGCGCAAAAGATTGCGCATATGCATGGTGACATCGCCAAAATCGATCTTGACGGGGCAAGGGCTTTCACACTGGTGGCATACGGTGCAGTGGTCTGCCACGTCTTCAAATTCTTGCCAGTGCTTGATGGACACGCCGCGGCGGGTTTGCTCTTCGTACAAAAAGGCCTCCACGAGCAGGGAGGTAGCCAAAATTTTGTTGCGCGGGCTATATAGCAAATTGGCACGCGGCACATGGGTGGCGCACACGGGTTTGCATTTGCCGCAACGCAAGCAGTCTTTTATCGAATCGGCAATCGCACCAATATCGCTTTGCTGCATGATGAGCGATTCATGGCCCATCAAACCAAACGAGGGCGTGTAGGCGTGGCGCAGGTCAGACCCGTGGTTGGCAACACCGTTCAAGCCCTGGCGTAGCAGCTTGCCCTTGTTAAAGCGCCCTTCGGGGTCGATGCGCGCTTTGTAGTCCGCAAAAGGCTGCAACTCGGCGTCGGTCAAAAACTCCAGCTTGGTGATGCCGATACCGTGCTCACCCGAAATCACGCCATCCAAAGAACGCGCCAGCGCCATGATGCGCTTGACTGCCTGGTGCGCTGCTTGCAGCATGGCGTAGTCGTCGCTGTTGACCGGGATATTGGTATGCACATTGCCATCGCCCGCATGCATATGCAGCGCCACCCAGACACGCCCCTTAAGCACGCGTTTGTGGATGGCCACGCATTCCTTGAGGATGGCCGCAAAAGCCGCGCCGGTAAATATGCTTTGCAGCGGAGCCTGCAACTGCGTTTTCCAACTGGCGCGCAGGCGGTGGTCTTGCAATTGCGGGAACAGGGCATCCACATCGTTCAACCAGCCCTGCCATTGCGCGCGTACGCCAGCAATCAAGTCCTGCGCTTGCGCCACCCGGTCTTCCAGCAACTCGGCCGATGAGATGCCGTTGGCATAGTCGCTCTTTCCCAAAGGCACATCGCTGCGTGCAAAAAATTCAGACAAGGCATCACACAAGGCCAGCTTGTTGCGCAAAGACAGCTCGATATTGATGCGCTCGATGCCGTCGGTGTACTCGCCCATGCGCTCCAGCGGAATCACCACGTCTTCATTGATTTTGAAGGCATTGGTATGGCGACTGATCGCGGCGGTGCGTTTGCGGTCCAACCAGAACTTACGCCGCGCCTCGGGGCTGATCGCTACAAAGCCCTCGCCGCTGCGCGCATTGGCCAGGCGCACTACTTCCGAGGTGGCGCGCGCCACCGCATCCGGATCGTCACCGGCAATATCGCCCACCAGCACCATTTTGGGCAGGCCCGAGCTGCTGCCAAACTCGGCGGCGCGCTTGCTCTTGGTGGCATAGCCCACGGCTTTGAGGTAGCGGTCGTCCAAATGCTCCAGACCGGCCAGCAGCACGCCACTGCGCTTTTGCTCGGCGAACATAAAGTCTTTGATGTCCACAATGCTGGGCACCGCGTCGCGCGCATTTCCAAAAAACTCCAGGCACACCGTACGCGTGTGCGCAGGCATGCGGTGCAGCACCCAAGAGGCGCTGGTAATCAGGCCGTCGCAGCCTTCTTTTTGGATGCCCGGCAGGCCGCTCAAAAATTTATCCGTCACATCCTTGCCCAGACCGGCTTTGCGAAAAGCCGGGCCAGGAATCGTCAGGGTTTCGCTGCGTAAATGGGTTTTGCCGTCGGCCTTGAAATATTGCAGTTCAAACACTGCCTGGTCTGCATCATGGATCTTGCCCATGTTGTGACCGATACGGGTGACCTCCAACCACTGCGCATCCGGCGTCACCATGCGCCAGCTGGCAAGGTTGTCCAAAGCGGTACCCCAGAGCACGGCTTTTTTACCCCCCGCATTCATGGCGATATTGCCGCCTATGCAGGAGGCCTCGGCCGAGGTCGGGTCCACGGCAAACACAAAGCCGGCGCGCTCAGCCGTATCGGCCACGCGCTGCGTGACCACGCCAGCCTCTGTCCAGATGGTGGCCACTTCACGATCCATACCAGGCAAAGTGCGCATCTGCACCGGGCCCAGGGTCTCGAGCTTTTCGGTGTTGATCACCACGCTCTTCCAGGTCAGCGGCACCGCGCCGCCGGTGTAGCCGGTGCCGCCGCCGCGTGGAATGATGGTCAATTCCAGATCAATACAGCCTTTGACCAGCCGCGCCATTTCCTCTTCACTGTCGGGCGTGAGCACCACAAAGGGGTATTCCACGCGCCAGTCGGTGGCGTCAGTCACATGCGACACCCGGCACAGGCCGTCAAACTTGATGTTGTCTGGCGCCGTCAAGCGCCCCAGCACCCGCTGCGTTTTGCGGCGCAAGGCGGCTACTGCTACAAAAGCGGCATCAAAAGCATCGACCGCCACCTGGGCCGCATCCAGCAAAGTGCCCACCAAAACGTCGTGCCCGCCCGCGCCTTGCGGCGTGCGGCGCTTGTGAATCTCACCCAAGCGATGGCGCAACGCATCGACCAGCATGCGGCGGCGCTTGGGGTTGTCCAGCAAATCGTCTTGCAAATAGGGATTGCGCTGCACCACCCAAATATCGCCCAGCACCTCGTACAACATGCGCGCCGAGCGTCCGGTGTTGCGCTCCTCGCGCAGCAGCAGCAAAGTGTCCCAGGCCGCAGCCCCGAGCAGGCGAATGACAATTTCCCGGTCTGAAAACGAGGTGTAGTTGTACGGAATCTCGCGGATGCGCTCGGTGTGGGGCGGAGCCGCTGCGGGCAACAGGTGCGACAAGGAGGTGGGGGCGTTCATCAGGGCTAGGCGGACGGGGTGGCATACGCCCTAGAAAGGGCGCGGGCCGGTTGAGGTTTTCCATATTACCGCAGTGCAGCATTGATG
>CAMCJY010000240.1 GCA_945875225.1 Comamonas sp. lk
GCGCGCCAAGCCGGCTTGCCGGTGGGCGATGACTTTGGCGAGTTCTACCGTGCGGTGGAGTGGATGGGCTTGCAGCGGCATATCAAAATTGCCGGCATCTTTGCCCGCCTGACTTTGCGCGATGGCAAGCCCAAATACCTGGCCGACACGCCGCGTTTTATCGGCTACATCCGCGCCACCTGCGCCCGATACCGTGAGCTCAAACCCTTGCTGCGCCTGGTCGAGCGTATCGAGGGCATAGAGCCGCCCCAGGCCTTTTCGTTTGGCCGTGTTTAAGCACTTTTGACACGCGATGACATGTCCCCGCTAGGCGCCGCAACTTAATGCCCCGTTTTTACTGCCCATCCCCCTTGCAAACCGGCGCAGTGCTGGACCTGCCGCCCGGCCCGGCCCGCCACGTACAGGTTTTGCGCATGCAGCCAGGCCAGACCATCACCTTGTTCAACCACGGCCCGGGCTGGGATGAGGGCTTGCAAGCGGCGGCGACAGCGGGTGAATTTGATGCCGAGATTCTGCTCATGGGTCGCAGCCAGGTGCAGGTGTGCGTAGGGCTGCACAAGTCGCGGGAATGCGAGGCTGCGCGCCGAGTTTCTGTTGCCGTGGTCATGCCGGCCAACGAGCGCATGGACTGGCTGGTGGAAAAGGCGACGGAGCTCGGAGTGGCGGCGATATACCCCTTGACCAGCGAGCGCAGCGTACTGCGCCTGAGCGGCGAGCGGGCGGACAAAAAAATCGTGCACTGGCAAGCCGTGGCGATTGCGGCCTGCGAGCAGTGCGGCGCCAACCAGGTGCCGCGGGTGCATGGGGTGCAAAGCCTGCCGCATTTTTTGCGCGACCTAGCCGGCGCGAAGGGGCCCGAGGGCGCAGCGGCCCCTGCTCGTTTACTGCTATCCCTGCATGCTGAAGGCAAGGCTTTGCGCCATTGGGCTGCACTGGCAAGCACGCAAGCGGCACTGGTTTTGTCCGGCCCCGAAGGCGGTTTCAGCCCCGCTGAAGAGGCGCTTGCCATAGAGGCCGGGTTTGCACCGCAGTCGCTGGGTGCGCGCACTTTGCGTGCGGAGACGGCGGCCTTGGCGGCCTTGGCGCTATTGACCTGATTCGTTTGCTTGGCCGCTTTTGCTAGGCAGTCGCAAGCAGATCAGCCCAGCCCACCTGCAGCCATTGCTGCAAGGCGGCAAACACGCCGCCGGCTTCGGCTTCGTTAAAAATTTCGTGGAACAGCGCCTCAAAGCACAGCGACTGCACGAACGCCCCAGGGGCCAGTTTCAAAAAGTCTCGGCTGCCTTGGGGGCTGACCAGCTTGTCTTGGCCGGCAAAGAGCAGCAACGTGGGCGTGCTCCACTGCGGCGCGCTGGCCAAAACCTCACGACCTGCTTGGGCGATGAACAGTGCCAGGCGCGCGCTAATGCGGTTATGCACCAAGGGGTCGGCTTGGTAGGCGGCGACCACTGCCGGGTCGTGCGACAGGTATTTGACTTGCAAGCCGTTGCCCACGCGCAGATTGGGCGCGATACCCGGCAGCGTGGCCAGCAGCAGTTTTTGAAAGGCGTTGAGGCCGGGGTCTAGCGCGGGGCTGGATAAGACCAAGGCGTCTATGGGCCGCATGCGCAGCGATACAAAGCGCGCCGCCAACAAGCCGCCCAGGCTGTGGCCCAGCAAGACCAGGGACTGGCCCGGGGCCATGGTTTTGCGCGTATGGTCTACCACGGCGGCCAGATCATCGAGTAGTGCGTGTTCGTCGCGCATGCTGCCGCGCTCACCGTCGGACAGGCCATGGCCCCACAGGTCAAAACTGCGCACCGCATAGCCCCAGCTATTGAGTTCTTGCGCCACATGTTCGTAACGCCCACTGTGTTCGCCCAGGCCGTGCACGATAAGCACTTGGGCGCGCATCGCCGCCGCGTCGGCCAGCGGCCAGTCGCGCAATGCCAATTGCAGGCCAGGCGCAAGGCTTAGTTTGGAAAGCGTGGAGGTATCGGTCATGGCAAAGAGCCTTGCTTAAGGGAAACGCGCAATCACCTGCGCCACAGCCGCCGTCAGTTTTTTAGCGTAAGGCACATGCAGGAACTCATTGGGGCCGTGCGCATTGCTCTTAGGCCCGAGTACGCCGCACACCATCATTTGCGCTTTGGGAAAGCCTCGGCTGAGCATATTCATCAGCGGAATCGTGCCGCCTTGGCCGATGTAGCCGCAGCCCGCGCCAAAGTGCGCTTGCGAGGCCTCGTTCAGAGCCTGCTCAAACCAGGGCGCGGTATCGGGCGCGTTCCAGCCGGTGGCACCGCCGGAGGACTCAAAAGTCACTTTGGCCTGATAAGGCGCGTTGTCTTCCAGCAAGGCTTTGAGTGCTTGCACCGCCGTGGCCGCTTCCACCAGCGGCGGCAGGCGCAGCGAGAGTTTGAAGGCGGTAAAAGGTCGGAGCACATTGCCCGCATCGCGCATGGCCGGAAAGCCTTCGGCGCCGGTCACACTGAGCGTGGGCATCCAGGTGCGGTTGAGCAGGGCTTGCAGCGGGTCGGTGGTGGTGGGCAGCACCGATTGGGTGGCGCCACCGCAGTCGTAATGCGCCCAGGGAAAGCGCTTGTACACCGCATCGCCCAAAATATCTGCAGTAGTGCGCGCCTGTGCCAGACGCTCGGGCGGCACCTCACAGTGGAAGATGCCCGGCAACAAGCGCCCGGTAGCGCTGTCTTCCAGCCGGTCCAAGACTTGGCGCAACACCCGAAAGCTCGAGGGCACCACGCCACTGGCGTCGCCGGAGTGCACGCCTTCGGTCAGCACATCCACCCGCAGCACGCCGCTGGCCATGCCGCGCAAGCTATTGGTCAGCCAGAGCTGATCGTAATTACCGGCGCCAGAGTCCAGACAAACCACCAGACCGACATCGCCCAGGCGGGTACGCAGCGCGTCTACATAGGGCAGCAAATCGTAGGAGCCGCTTTCTTCGCAGGTTTCAATCAAACCCAGAATCCGCGGATGCGCCACCTTCTGGTCTTTGAGTGCGGCAATCGCCGCAATGGCCGCATAGGCGGCGTAGCCGTCGTCGGCGCCACCGCGCCCATAAAGCTTGCCGTCTTCGTATTTGGGCGTCCACGGCCCCAGGTCTTTGCGCCAGCCGGAAAGCTCGGGTTGTTTGTCTAGGTGGCCGTACATCAGCACGGTCTGCTCTGACACGCCCGTTTGTGCACTGCGCGTGGCTGCGACCTCGAAAAAAAGCACCGGCGTACGACCGGGCAGGCGCACCACTTCTAGAGTGAGGCCTTCGAGCTTTTGCGCCTCTATCCATTGCGCGGTGTTGCGCACCACGGTCTCGAGGTAGCCATGGGCCAGCCAGTCGGCGTCAAATATCGGCGACTTGGCGGGGATGGCGATGTAGTCGCTCAGGCGTTGCACGATGTCGCCGTCCCAGGCCTGGCTGACGTGAGTCAGGGCTTGGGTGGTGTTGAGCACGGAATCAGGTAGGCGAGCGGTCATGGCGTTTTCTCCATTCGTATTCAGCGCGCATGATGCCACGGCGTTTTGTGATTTGCACTTTGTCCAACGGTAACCTTAATTTACTTACCCGCCTTTCCAAGCGGGCGGGCTTGCCCGGGATTGCATCTTGAGCGCCGAAGTGTTTCGCGCTTACAAGCCCGACCCGCGCACTTATGGCGGCGTGGCAAAAACGTTTGATGTGCCCCCAGAGCAGATCATGCTGGTGGCGGCCCACCATGACGATTTGGAAGGCGCCCGCGCTTGTGGCTTGCAAACCGCCCGCATCGAAAGGCCGCTGGAGTTGGGTGCGCGCAATCCCAAAGATGTGAACCCGTGCGCTGCCAACCAGCTGCATGCGCGCGATTTGCTGGATCTGGCGCAGCAGCTGGGCTGCTA
>CAMCJY010000241.1 GCA_945875225.1 Comamonas sp. lk
TGGGACTGCGCCCAAAGCACCGAGTTCGCTAGGCAGCTGCAGGCCTTGGGCTGCAGCTTTATCCACGTCTCCAGCGGCGGCGTGTCACCGCAGCAAAAAATTGCGCTAGGGCCCAATTACCAGGTTGGCTTTGCCTCGGACATCCGCAAAGCCGTGGGCCTGCCCACGGTGGCGGTTGGCCTCATCACCGAGGCGCAACAGGCCGAGGCCATATTGCAAGCGGGGGACGCCGATTTGATTGCGCTGGCGCGTGCCTTTTTGTACCAGCCGCGCTGGGGCTGGCAGGCCGCTGCCGCGCTCGAAGGCCAAGTCGCCGCGCACCCGGCGTATTGGCGCTGCCTTCCGCGGCAGGCGCAAGCGGTGTTTGGCAAGGTCAGTGTTGGCGGGCGCTAAGTCTTTGCCCGTGGCCCCGCGGGTACACGCCATGCTGCTGGCCGCCGGGCGCGGCGAGCGCATGCGCCCACTCACGGATAACTGCCCTAAACCCTTGCTGGAGGTGCAAGGCAAAGCGTTAGCGCTTTGGCATCTGGACGCGCTGGCCCGTGCCGGCGTGGCGCGCACCGTGGTCAACACCGCCTGGCTGGGCGCGCAGTTTGCGCCGCGATTGGGTGCGCAGCACGAACCTCAGGGTGCCGCAGCGAAAGCGCCCATGCCATTGTTGTATTCCCATGAAGGGCAGGATTTTGGCCAGGCCTTGGAAACCGCAGGCGGCATTGCGCGTGCGCTGCCCCTGCTGTGCGAGGGCCTGGGCACCGACCCGATTTTTTGGGTGCTGGCCGGCGATGTGTATGCGCCGGAGTTTGCCTTTGACGCCCAAGCCGTGGCCCGCTTTGCCGTCAGCGATAAGCTGGCCCATATTTGGCTGGTGCCCAATCCGCCGCACAACCCCCAAGGCGACTTTGGCTTGGGGCTGGTCGATGCCAGTGGCGCGCAGGCATCCGCATTGGCGCTCAATGTGCCCGCCGATAGCCTTGAACCGCGCTATACCTACAGCACCATCGGCCTGTACCGCGGCATTTTGTTTACGCCTCCTTGGTGCAACATTGCGCCTGGCAATCCGCAGGGCGTCAAAGCGCCGCTGGCGCCCCTGTTGCGCGCTGCGATGGACCAGGGCCTAGTGAGCGCCAGTCTGCACACCGGCCTTTGGACGGATGTGGGCACGCCAGAGCGCCTGCAAGCGCTCAACGATTCATCCACCTTGACACCTTCACATCTATGAACACCATGCTGTACCACAACCGGCGCGCCCAGGTGGCCGCCCAGATCGGCCCGCGCGGCCTGGCCATCGTGCCGACTGCGCCGGAGCAGCCACGCAACCGCGATGCCGATTTCCCCTACCGTTTTGACAGCTACTTTCACTATCTGTGCGGCTTTGCAGAGCCAGGGGCCTGGCTGGTGATTACCGGCACAGGCAAAAGCATTTTGTTTTGCCAGCCCAAAGACTTGGAGCGTGAAACTTGGGACGGTTACCGCCTAGGGCCGCAAGCCGCACCGGCTTTGCTCGGTGTGGACGAGGCCTATGCGCTGTCTGAATTGGAGGCACGCCTGCCCGGCTTACTGGACGGTTGCGACAACGCTTGGTACCCGTTTGCCACGCGCAGCGGTTTGGAAGCGCGTGTGCAAACCGCTTTGCAAAATCTGCGTGAGAGGGTGCGTTACGGCACGCTGTGCCCCGGCGGGCAGCAGGACTTGTGCAGCGTGCTGGACGAAATGCGCCTGATCAAAGACGCGCAAGAGCAAGACACCATGCGTCGGGCCGGCCACATCAGCGCTGGGGCGCATATACGCGCCATGCAAACCAGCGCCCGCATGTTGCGCGCCGGGCAGGAGGTGCGCGAATACCATCTGGAAGCCGAACTATTGCACGAGTTTCGCCGCCACGGCGCACAGTCGCCGGCCTATACCTCTATCGTGGCGGCCGGGGCCAATGCCTGCGTCTTGCACTACCGGGCTGATACCGCACTGGTGAGGGCTGGCGAACTGGTCTTGATCGACGCGGGTTGCGAGCTCGATGGCTATGCCTCGGACATCACCCGCACTTTTCCGGCCAACGGCAGCTTTACCGGGCCGCAGCGCGCACTCTACGAGATGGTGTTAGCGGCGCAAGTCGCGGCGATTGCTGCAACCCATGCTGGCGCCCGCTTTACCGATCCGCACGAGGCCAGCGTGGCGGTGCTGGCCCAGGGTATGCTGGATGTGGGCTTGCTCGATAAAGACAAAGTGGGAACGGTGCAGGACGTGATTGAAAAGCGCGCCTATTTCCAGTTTTACATGCACCGCACTGGCCACTGGCTGGGGCGCGATGTGCACGACTGCGGCGCGTATACCGAGCCTTCGGAATTGGGCCACACCAGTATCCGCAAAGACGCGCTCACCGGCCAAGCCATTGTGGACCGGCCTGCGCGCATCTTGCGCCCGGGCATGGTCTTGACGATTGAGCCGGGCATTTATGTGCGGCCGGCACCAGGCGTGCCAGAGCAGTTCCACCACATCGGTATCCGCATCGAGGACGATGCGATCGTGACCCAAGAGGGTTGTGAGTTGATCAGCCGTGGCGTGCCCGTCGATGCCGATGCCATCGAAGCTTTAATGTGCGCCTAGACCATGGCGCGCAGGCACTACCGTTTTTGTTGTGGCTTGCTGGTCTTGCTGGCAGCGCACTTGGGTGCGCAAGAGTTACCGCAAAGTCCGACCTCGACCCCGACAACGCCCGCCGCAGCCGCGCAAGACCCCGGGCAATTGCAAAGCAGTCCTGCGCCTGCGCGCACCCCAGGGAAAGCACCGCAGCCGCAAAACGTACTCAAGCCAGTTGAAATTCGCGCCAACTTGGAAAGTGATACGCGGCGCTTGTCCACCGCCGCAAAAATCATCATAGGCCGCGAAGAGATAGAGCGTTATGGCGACAGCTCCATGGGCGAGTTGCTCAAGCGCTTACCCGGCGTTACCAGCAGCGGCAGGCCCGGGCGCGGCGGGCCACCGGCCATGCGGGGTCTGGGCCGCGGCTACACACAAATCATGATTGACGGCGAGCGCGCGCCGCGCGGCTTTTCCCTGGAGGATATCTCGCCCGAGCAGGTGGAACGCATCGAAATCATGCGCGCCCCCACCGCCGAGACCGGTGCGCGAGCGATTGCCGGCACCATCAACATCATCACGCGGGGCGGCTTTGTCAAATACCTCAACAACCTGATTGTGGGCGCCAGCCTGGAGAACGGTAAAGTGGCCCCCGGCGCTTCCTGGTCGCGCAGCGATACGGTTGATGGCATGTCCTATAGCCTGACTTTGTCTGCCGCGCGCATGGAGCGCGCTAACGACGAAAGCAAAACCACGGTGACCGAAAGCCTGGCTCGGCCGCAGGCACCCACGGTTTTGCAAACCATGCAGGAAGTGGCGCGCGCGCAAAGCCAGCGCGACATGCTGCATGCCAACGGGCGATGGCAATGGGGCGGCACGGGCAGCGACAGCCTGGTGCTTACGCCGATGTTGATCATGAGCCACAACCAGGGCCAGTCCAGCAGCACACTCACCCAAAGCGGCGGAGTTTTGCCCTATGCATTGAGCGATACGGCCAGCGACAACCGCTTTTCCATGTTGCGACTGGGTACGAGTTGGAGCAGACGCATGGACGATGGCGCGCGTCTTTTGGTCAATAACAACCTGGGCCGCAGCACCTGGAACAATAATGCGAACACCTTGCAAAGTGGCGGGGCCAATGGCAGGCTGCCCTTGTCGCAGGATTCGGTGCAAACCGATACCACCTGGAACAGCAGCGCCAAATACTCTTTGCTAATTGCCGAAAAACACAACCTGGTCAGCGGCCTGGAGCTGGAGATGAATCAGCGCGAACA
>CAMCJY010000242.1 GCA_945875225.1 Comamonas sp. lk
GAGGCCGATGTGTTTGACTGTCTAAGCCTGCAAGGCTCACTGGACGCACGCAACACGATTGGCGGCACGGCACCTGAGCGCGTGCTGCAAGAGATCGCGCTGCACCGGCAGCGTCTGGGCTGAGCGCACACAATCGGGCGCCCGGCCAAAGTCACCCAGCCACCTAGGAAAGCCCGATGACAACACAACAACTTGTCCTGAGCCTAGTGCTAGCCACCATGGTGTTTTCGGTGGCTTTGGAATTGCAGCTGGACGATTTTTTGCGCGTGGCGCGTAGCCCCAAGGCGGTGATCGTCGGTTTAATTCCCCAGTTCATATTGCTGCCGGTAGCCACCTGGGCCGCCACGCTGGTCCTGGATTTGCCCCCCAATGTGGAAGCGGCCATGATTTTGGTGGCCGCCTGCCCAGGCGGCAGCCTGAGCAATGTCGTGACCCATTTCGGGCGCGGCAATACCGCGCTGTCGGTCAGTATTTCGGCGGTGGCCAGCCTGATCGCACTGTTTGCCACGCCATTTAATTTCAGCTGGATGGTGGCCACCAACCCGGCCACCGCCGGTTGGCTGCAAACCCTGAACATCGACCCCTCGGATATTTGGATCAGCCTGTTTGCCTTGCTGGCGCTGCCCTTGGCGCTGGGCCTGACGCTGACGCGCCATCTGCCCGCCCTAAGCGTACGTATCCGCAAACCGCTGGGTAATTTTTCTCTCATCGCGCTCTTGGCTTTTATCGTGCTGGGGCTGATTAAAGAGCGGCAATTGCTAACGCTGGGGCTTTTGCCCACGCTGGGCCTGGTCGTGGCCCACAACGCCATCGGCCTGCTCATGGGCTGGGTGACCAGCGGCGCCATGGGCCTGGCGACGGCAGACCGGCGCGCCGTCACCATCGAAGGCGGCATGCAAAACGCCGGCTTAGCGCTGGGCATTATTGCGGTGCAGTTCAACGCCGATTTGGGCATGGTCATCATCGCCAGTCTGTGGGGCATCTGGCATATCGTTAGCGGCATGTCACTGGCACTGTATTGGCGGCGCGCAGATCGCATGGCAATTCAAGGAAACGAAAATGCTTGACTTACTGATCTGCGGCGCCACCGTGGTCGATGGCAGCGGCGGCGAGCCCTTTGTCGCCGATGTCGGTATCCAAGACGGGCGCATCGCGCAGTTGGGCAGCATCAGCAGCGCTGCACACGAAACCCTGGACGCAGCAGGCGCTTGGCTGACGCCGGGCTTTGTGGACATCCACACCCACTACGACGGCCAGGCCACCTGGGACGAGACCTTTAGCCCCAGCATCCACCATGGGGTGACGACGGTGCTCATGGGCAATTGCGGCGTCGGCTTTGCGCTGCTGCGGCCGGGCAGCGAGGACCGGTTGATCAAGCTGATGGAGGGTGTGGAAGACATCCCGGGCGTGGCGTTGCGCGAAGGCGTGCGCTTTTCCTGGGAGAGTTTTAGCCAGTACATGGACGCGCTGGACGCGATACCGCACAGCCTGGACTTTTTGACCATGGTGCCGCACGACCCGCTGCGCATGTTGGTGATGGGCGCGCGCGCCGAAGCACGCGAAGCGGCCAGCGAGGCCGACGTGGCCGCCATGCGCGCGCATTTGCGCAGCGCTTTGCAAGCCGGGGCGGCAGGCTTTTCCACCGGCCGCTCGGACAACCACCGCACCGCCGAGGGCCATGACACGCCGGCCTCTATCGCCAGCGCGGCCGAACTGCGCGGTCTGGGCCAAGCCTTTGAAGGCCTGGGCCATGGCGTGGTGCAAGTCGTCAGCGACTTTGACCTGATGCAAGGCCCCCGAGGCTTTGACGCCGAGTTTGATTTGGTGGAGCAGCTGGCCCAGGCCAGCGGGCGGCCCTTGTCCATGACCTGGCTGCAACGCGACCCCGGTGGCGAGCAGTATTTGCAGATTCAACAACGAGTGGAAACAGCCGTGGCGCAAGGCCTGCCGCTGTACCTGCAAACCGCTGCGCGCGGCATTGGCGTGATCAACGGGCTGGACGCGAGTTTTCATCCGTTTATGGGTTTCCCTGGCTACAAAGAAGTGGCTGCGCTGCCCTTGGCCGAGCGGGCACAAGCCCTACGCGACCCGGCGCGTAAAGCGCGCATCTTGGCTGAAAAATCCGAGCGCCTGGCGGGCGACGGCACGCCGATACCGCCCCTGGTGGATTTGCTGCTCTCGCGCATCGAGCTCATCGCCGGGCGCATGTTCCCGCTAGACGCACGGCTTGACTACGAACCCGATGTGATGCAAAGCTTTTTAGTGCGCGCCAAGCAGCGCGGCACCACGGCGCTGGAGGCGATGTATGACTACCTGTGCGAAGGCGATGGTGCGCAGCTGATTTACTTCCCCATCTTCAACTACAACCAAGGCTCGCTGGACGCGGTGCACACCATGCTGCAACACCCGCGCGCCCTTTTTGGCTTGGGCGACGCCGGCGCGCATGTGGGCACGATTTGCGACGCGAGCTTTTCCACCTTTATGCTCAGCCACTGGGTGCTGGGCCGCGTCAAAGAGCGGTTGTCCTTGGCGCGAGCGGTGGAAATGATGACTAGCCGCAACGCGCGCTACTTGGGTCTGAAAGACCGGGGCCTGGTACTGCCCGGTCTGCGCGCCGACTTCAACCTGATAGACCCCAAGCGCCTGAGCGTAGGCATGCCTCAACTGGTACGCGACCTGCCCGCAGGCGGAAAACGCTTTTTACAAAAAGCGGAGGGCTATATCGGGACTTGGGTGGCGGGGCAGGCGGTGGTGCGGGAGGGGGAAGTTACCGAGGCCAGGCCGGGGCGATTGGTCAGGATGGGGCAAGGCACCTAAGAAACGATGCGGGCGCTAAAGGCGCCTTTATCCAATTTTTTTTCGCAGATATGCGGTACCGCAAACCCATTAGAGTGCTAAGGTCAAGGAACCTAGATAGCAATTTAATTGAGGGTTGGAGCCATGCCACCCCACCTTCATTTCCCAAGCATTTATGACCACTTTGCACGACTGCCGCCAACTCGACGCGACTGACCCATTGCGCCCTTTGCGCGCGCACTTCAGTATTCCAGCGGACACGATTTACCTGGATGGCAATTCGCTGGGCGTACTGCCAGTAGCCGCGGCAGCGCGGGCGGCGCAGGTGGTGCAGCAGGAGTGGGGCCAGGGGCTGATTCGGTCCTGGAACGCAGCAGGTTGGTTTGACCTGCCCCAGCGCCTGGGCGCATGCATCGCCTCCTTGATCGGTGCAGGCGATGATGAAGTGGTGGCGGCGGATAGCACCTCGGTGAATTTGTTCAAGGTGCTGGCGGCGGCCATTCGCATTGCCCAGCATGCGGATCCGGCGCGGCGGGTTATCGTTAGCGAGCGCAGTAACTTTCCTACTGATTTATACATTGCCGAGGCCCTGTGCCAAAGCCATGGTTACAGCCTGCAACTGGTGGAGGCCGATGGCGTGCTGCCGGCGCTGGGGCCGCAAGTGGCAGTGCTGATGCTCACCCATGTGAACTACCGCACCGGTGCAATGCACGACATGGCAGCCGTCACCGCTGCCGCGCATGACGCAGGCGCGCTGGTGGTGTGGGACTTAGCGCACAGTGCGGGCGCCGTGCCAGTGGATTTGCGCGCTGCCGATGCCGACTTTGCCGTGGGCTGCGGCTACAAATATCTCAACGGCGGGCCGGGCGCACCGGCGTTTTTATGGGTGCATCCGCGCCATAGCGCGCGCACCGATCTGCCGTTTATGCAACCCCTGTCCGGCTGGTGGGGCCACGCGGCGCCGTTTGCCTTTGATAGCAGCTACCGCAGCGCGCCGGG
>CAMCJY010000243.1 GCA_945875225.1 Comamonas sp. lk
TAGTCCTGCACGGCATAGTTGATCATGCCGGAGTTTTGCGAGACCAATTCCTGGCAACGTGAGTACAGATCCTGGCGCTTTTTTGCATCCAGTTCGACGCGGGCCGCTTCCAGCGCCTTGCTGAACTCGGCGTTTTCAAAGTGGCTGTCGTTCCAGGGGTTGCCCTTGCCACCGTAAAAGGTGGAAGTGAACTGGTTGTCGATGGTGGGACGGTTGCCCCAGTACACCGCGCAAAAAGGCTGCTTGAGCCAGACGTTGTCCCAGTAGCCGTCGCCCGAGACGCGCTTGAGGTCCATATTGATACCGGCCTTAGACAGTGACTCTTGGAAGATCTGGCCCGCATCGGTGGCACCGGAGAAGGCGCCTTCGGACACTTGCAATTCAATCGCGCCGCTGTGGCCCGATTTTTTGTAGTGGAACTTGGCCTTATCAATATCAAACCGGTTCATGGTTTGGTTGGGGTTGTAGAACTTCATCTTCGGTCCGATGCAGTTATCGTTACCAATGGAGGCAAAGCCGCTATAGACGTTGTCCACAATCTTCTGGCGGTCGATACCGTACTTGAGCGCCATCATGACATCGTTGTTGTTAAACGGCGCTTTGTCACTGTGTGCGACAAAGCAGAAGCGGTTGCCCATACCCGGGGTGCGCGCCACTTTAAGGGCTGCATTCTTGGCCAGCAGTGCGGCGGTCTTGGGGTTGACGCGGTTGATAACGTCTACCGTGCCCGTTTGCAAGGCGGTGGTACGTTGATTGGCATCTTGGATGTAAATCAGCTCAACACGGTCAAAGTTGCCACGGTTGGGCTTCCAGTAGTTGCCAGGCTTGCGCTTGAAGGTAGCGCGCACACCGGGTTGGAACTCTTCCAAAATGAAGGCGCCGGTACCGTCAGGCTTACTAAAGTCTTTGAAGCCGTTGGGCAGCACCATCAGGTGGTAATCGGCCAGGTTGAAAGGCAAGTCCACATTGCCTTTGTTCATGCTTATTTGGATTTGATGCGAGGACAGTTTTTTGATGTCCTTGATGTCAGCCAACAGGGCTTTGGCCGGCGATTTGGTTTCGCCGCGATGCAGATTGAGCGAGTAAATAATGTCGTCGGCATCCAGGGTTTTGCCCGAGGTAAAGGTAATGCCTTTGCGGACATTGAAAATCCATTCCGCAGCGCCCGGCTTAGCTTCCCAGCTTTCCAGCAATTCGCCGGTGGCGTCGCCGTTGTCAGCAACTTCTACCAGGCCGTTAAACAACATCATGCTGAGGGTGATCGGGATGGAGTCCGCGTAGGTCAGGGGATCCAAGCTGTCTGAGGGCGAGCCGCCTTCCATACCCATGCGCAGCGTGCCGCCTTTTTTGGGTGCGCCTTGGGCCATGGCTGGCATGGCGACAAAGGTGGAAGACAGGCCTATTGCTGCAGCGCCTGTGAGGATTTGACGGCGATCCAGGATGATGCCCGATTCGGTAGTGCTTTCGAAATTGTCCAAGGTGAAGTCTCCAGAGGGTTGAGGTCTGGTTCATGCAAAAAGCACAAACCCATTTCTGCGGCCGCCCCACGTGGCGTACCGCGGGAAGCATCATAAGAAGCCACAAGGGTGATTGACATCAAGGTAAACCCCTAGACGCCCCAACTCGTTCTCAAGCGCGGCGGTCTACGTGCTGGCCTTTGGCCTTGATCGGCTGAGATTCCTGTTGCCGCTCTACGGCCTTGGCCTCCACGACTTTGGGCGGCGTCTCGTTACGCGCTTTGGTTTCGAGCTTGTCCATGGTGTCCGCGCGCGTTTGCTGCGGTTGCCGGGGCACGTAGTTGGAGGTGTTGACATTGGATATCGGCATACCTGACTCCTTGTGTTGTGCGGGCCCGGACGGCCCTTAGTTGGCTTTGCCCAAATTGAGCACCGCATCGGCTACTTTGCCCGAATCTTTTTCCAGCGCGAGCACGTCGATACCCAAGCGCACAAACTGGTAGCCCGGATAAAAACTCAGCTTGCCCAGCAGCGGCTCCGGGATCGGGAAAGTCTTGGCGCTGGAGGGCAAGGCTTCGCCAAACTTCCACGCTACCGGGTTTTTGCTTTCGCAGCCCGCTGCTTTGCTGAAGCTCAGACCCTCGGGGCAATTGCCCGGCGAGCTGTTTTCCATAAAGTAATTGCGGATCATCTCGTTACGCAACTTACCGAAATAGTTTTTCATTTGTTTGCCACGCTCGGGCGGGAACACCGGCTTGGGCTCGGAGTCCAAAGGCAGTTTGCGGCTCAGGTCTTCCGGCTGCGGGCTGCTGGCGCCCAAAGAAATATTGATGCTAGGAGCCGCCGGGGCCGGTGCGCCGCCCACCGGCGCGGCAGCAGCGCCGCTGCCCACGGCCAGGGTGACGGTGCCTGGGGGCGGTGCGCCTGCCGCTGCTGGGGCCGCCGGGGCGCCGGCGGCACTGGTTTCCTCTGCGCCTTTTTTACTGCCGCCACCGGGCGAGGTGGCGCCTTCGGATCCGTAAAGGTATTTCAACGCCAGCGGGTCGTTTTTCAATTTGGTTTCAATAATCTGGTCAAACACGCCGGCGATCTTGACGGTATTGGCCGAGCCCAACCATTGCGGTCGGTTGCTGCTGAGCAGCAGAATTTGGGAGACGGAGCAGGAAGGGCCATTGGCTTTCAACCATTGCGCTGCCAGGTCGCCGCGCTCCTGCGGGTCATGGGTGGTCAGTGCCATAGTGCGAAATTCCGCAATCGAGCAGGTGTAAGGGTTCACCACGTTGGGCGCTACCGGTATGGGATTCTTCTTAGTGGTTTGCGCGGGCGCGCCGCTGGCAAAAAACAGTGTCATCCCCAAGGCCGCCAACAGAGGGCGGCTACGCGCAAAAAAACCCTCATTCATGAGCAGGTTCGGCAGGCGCATGGGTTCCTTTGAAAAGCTCGTCGATTCACCCTGGGAAGTCTAACTGAATATCACGAAAATAATGAATTTAGCGATTGTCTTGGAACCCTTGGATTACGCTGATTACGCCTGTACTGCACAACACGGTTTGCTAAGAGGCGGGTAAATACTAGGACCAACAGCGCTGGCTGCAAGGCCTTGTTTGGTGCCATGCGGCCTACGCAAGCTGTAATGAGGGTGGCCACTGATTGCCAGCAGACGAGCTGGCCACGTCGACTTTGCCGCCTGGCGATGGGTGTTTAAGGGCTTTTGGGACTGAAAACCGGCAAGGCTTTGCCGAAAGCGGCTGGCACGAACCTTGCGGCTATCTGGCTGAGCGGCAATAGTGTCATTTCTCAGACACGAGGCCAGTCCAAGTTAGCAACACTCCGCCCAAGGCCGGGTGGATCCCAAGGGAGCGTCAGCATGTCAGTTACCACCCCCCAAATGGCGGCAGCCCGCGCCCAAGACAACCTCATGGCCCTGCGTGTCAAAGCGCAAGATGTCAGTAGCAGCCTGATCCAACCCGCGCGCGGCCTAGATCAAGCCGTGCATAAGCTGTCGGTGTTGATCCGCCAAAATTGCTTGGCTATGCCTTCGCTGGGCTGAAACAAACTTTGGATTTGTCCTGGGGTCCTTGCCTTCACACGTGCCGCGCTATAACAAGCGCGGTAGCCAAAAGAACTAGAAACCCCTCAAACATAAAAAAGCCCCGGACCTGGGAACGGGGCTCAATGGTTGATGTCGATGGTGCCGGAGAGATGAATCGAACACCCGACCTTCTCATTACGAATGAGCTGCTCTACCGACTGAGCTACACCGGCGCCGGGGGGCAAGTATCGCGATGGGCTAGGGCTTGATTCAGGCTTGCCTGTGGTAGCTGGCGATAC
>CAMCJY010000244.1 GCA_945875225.1 Comamonas sp. lk
ATGTCGTCTTTGCCCGCACTGGCGAGGCGCCGGGTGCGCGCGGTATTTCGGCTTTTATCGTGGACGCAGATACGCCCGGCTTGGTGATCGAAGAGCGCATCGACGTGATGGCACCGCACCCCTTGGCCACCCTGCGCTTTGATGCATTGCGCCTGCCCGAAAGCGCGCGCATTGGTAAAGCCGGTGAGGGTTTTAAAGTGGCGATGGCAACCCTCGATGTGTTTCGCACCTCGGTCGCTGCAGCTTCATTGGGCTTTGCCCGCCGCGCCTTGCATGCATCCCTGGACTGGGCACGCCAGCGCAAGATGTTTGGCCAAAGCCTGGCAGATTTTCAAATTACCCAATGCAAGCTGGCTGATATGGCAACGCTGCTGGACGCTGCCGTCTTGTTGACCTACCGCGCCGCCTGGCTGCGCGACCAAGGCCAGCGTGTCACCCGCGAAGCAGCCATGGCCAAGATGAACGCTACCGAAAGCGCACAAACCATTATCGATATGGCAGTGCAAATGCACGGCGGCATGGGCGTGAAAAAAGGCTGCATCGTCGAATCCCTATACCGAGAGATTCGCGCCTTGCGCATTTACGAAGGTGCCACCGAAGTACAGCAGCTCATTATTGGCCGCGACCTGATTAAGGGGTAATCCGTATGCAAGACTGGAATGTTTTAGCGCCCAGCAGCCATACCGATACCTTCGCCCGTGACCACTTGCCACCCAAGAACGAATGGCCGCAGTTTCAAGCGGACTTGCCCGAGCTGCACTACCCCGCCATCCTCAATTGCGGCGCCGAGCTGGTAGACCGCCATGTCGCAGAGGGAAGGGGTGATCGCATCGCAATTCGCGGCATGGCGCTGGGCCCTGCGGGGCCGGTGGAAATCGCCTGGACCTATGCCCAGCTGAGCGACCACTGCCACCGCATCGCCCAAGTGTTGACCCAAGACATGGGTCTGGTGCCGGGCAATCGGCTCTTGCTGCGCGGCGCCAACACGCCAATGATGGCAGCCTGCTTCCTGGGTGCGCTACAAGCGGGTTTGGTGGTGGTGCCAACCATGCCGATGTTGCGCGCTACCGAGCTCGCCACCATCATTGCCAAAGCCCAGGTCAGCGCCGCTTTGTGCGACGCCGCCTTGATGGAGGAATTGCAGTTTTGCCAAACACCGGGCCATGCGCAATACCAAGCGCTCTTGCAGCAAGTGCTGGCGTTTCGCAGCGATGCTGCAGACGCCTTGGAAGCGCGCATGCAAACCCATGGCAGCGATTGGACGCCTCACCCCAGCAGCCGGGACGATGTGTGCCTGATCGCCTTTACCAGTGGCACCACCGGCCAGCCCAAAGGCACCATGCATTTCCACCGCGATGTGCTGGCCATATGCGACTTGTTTCCGCGCCATGTCTTGCAGATGGACGCCGATGACGTGGTGTGCGGTACGCCGCCAGTGGCATTTACCTTCGGACTGGGCGGCCTGCTGGCTTTCCCCTTGCGTTTTGGCGCCAGCACCGTGCTGCTGGAGCGCCACACGCCTGAGACGCTGCTGCAAACCATCGCCAAGTACCGCGCTACGCAGTGCTATACCGCGCCTACCATGTACCGGCAAATGGCGGCGCTGGCGGGGGAGCATGATCTATCCAGCCTGCAGCATCCGGTCAGCGCCGGTGAAGCCCTACCCGATGCCACGCGCCAGGCCTGGAAGCAGGCTACCGGGCTGCAAATTACCGACGGAATTGGCGGCACCGAAGTGATGCATATTTATATCGCCAGCGCCGGCGACCAAGTGCGCGAGGGCAGTATCGGCAAAGTGGTGGCTGGCTATGAGGCGCGTGTGGTGAATGCGCAGATGCAGCCGGTGCCTGCGGGCACACCAGGCCGGCTGGCAGTGCGTGGCGCCACGGGTTGCCGCTACTTAGATGACCCGCGCCAGCGCGATTATGTGGTGGAGGGTTGGAACCTGCCAGGCGATACTTTTGTCATGGACACCGATGGCTACTTCAGCTACTGCGCGCGCAATGACGACATGATTATTTCGGCCGGTTACAACATCGCAGGGCCCGAGGTGGAGAGCGCCTTGCTACTGCACCCGGCGGTGCTTGAATGCGCCGTGGTGGGCATGCCAGATGCCGAGCGCGGCCAGATTGTGCAGGCCTTTGTGGTGCTTCACCCTGGGCACAGCGGCGATGCAAGCATGGTCTTTGCGCTGCAAGAGCATGTCAAGCACAGCATTGCGCCCTTCAAATATCCGCGCAAAGTGCATTTTGTTGCCTCGCTTCCACGCACCGAAACCGGAAAATTGCAACGCTTCAAACTGCGTCAACTCCAAAGCTAGGACACCCCATGTTTCAAACCTTGCAACCGCCTGCTTGGGCTCCGGCCAAAGGCTATTCCAACGGTATCGTAGCCCGGGGTAGAACCCTATTTTTGGCAGGCATGATCGGCTGGAATGGCCAGTGCCAATTCGAAAGCGATGACTTTGTAGCCCAGTGCCGCCAGGCCTTGCAAAACATCGTGGACACCCTGGCCTGCGCCCAGGCCGGGCCGCAGCATGTGGTGCGCATGACCTGGTATATCACCGACAAGCAGGAGTATCTGCGCCGCGCTCGTGAGCTGGGCCGGGTGTACCAGGAAGTCATCGGCCGCCATTACCCCGTGATGACTTTGGTGCAAGTCACAGCCCTGTTAGAAGACCGCGCCCAAGTGGAAATCGAAGCGACCGCCGTACTGCCGGACTAAGCAACTGCGCCACGTTTGGGGCGCTACCATAGGCGTTTGCCATGACTGCATAAAAGGTTTGCACGCTATGTCGGACACCCGTTCTCGCACCTCTTTCCGTTTTTTCCACCGCCTGCGCGTGCGTTGGGCCGAAGTGGATTTGCAAAAAATCGTCTTCAACCCGCATTACCTGATGTATGTGGACACCGCCTTGGCCGACTACTGGCGCGCGCTGGCCCTTCCCTATGAACAGAGCTTGCACGCCATGGGCGGCGATTTGTTTGTGCGCAAATCGACGCTCGAGTTTCATGCCTCTGCCGTCTATGACGACGTACTCGATGTGGGATTGCGCTGCGCGCGCATTGGTAATAGTTCGTTGCAACTGGTGAGCGGCATCTTCCGGGGCGAGGAACTCTTGGTGGACGCCGAGTTTGTTTATGTGTTTGCCGACCCGGTGGCCAAAGTATCTTTGCCCGTACCCCAGGTGTTGCGCGAATTGCTGACGCAATTTGAGCAAGGCCAATCGCCGGTGCGCGTGGTGCTTGGCGACTGGCAAAGTCTGCGCGAGGCGGTGTGCAGTTTGCGCCCCACAGAGCCGCAGGATGCAGATGCCCAGCACTGCGTGCTTTACAACGCTATGAACGAGACCATTGCATGCGGGCGCCTGCAAAAAGTGGCCGATGCGCAGGCGGAAGGCCTATTCGTCAGCCCTTTGCTACGCGGCGCCGGGTGGTCGCGCGTCGTGCGTCAGCATTTAATCGCGGCAAATGCCTGAATAAGCCGACAGGGCTTAAATGTCTTCCAATAAAGGGTAAGGCAGGGCCAATAATTGCAGCGCCGGGCCATCGGAGCTGCCCACGTGCAGTACCCCGCTCTCTGCCGCCTGGGTTTGCAGACTCGCGATGCACAGCCAGCGGCCATCGGGGGCATAAGCGCTTTGCACCACCGTGCCGCAGGATTGTTCTGCATCCAATGCCGAAAATAGTTCCTGCCCCGCCGCCAGAGGCGCGTCCAAGGGCTGCGGCCAGGCATCCACCGTGCGCAGGATGAAGGCGCGCCGTTTGAGCGTGCCCCGGAAC
>CAMCJY010000245.1 GCA_945875225.1 Comamonas sp. lk
AACTGCTGGTCCGGCCGGGCGAAGCGGTGCAGCAAGGCCAGTTACTGCTGGTGCTCGAAGCCATGAAAATGGAACACGAAGTCTGCGCACCGCGCGCGGGCATGGTGCGCGAGCTTTTCTGCGCGGCGGGCGACACGGTGCAAGCGGGCGAGGTGCTGGCGGTTTTAGACCTCGCGCCGTCGCAAATACCACCCGCGCAAGTGGCTTCAAGCCAGGCTCCCACGCCAGCTTCAGCCTCGATGCAAGCCTCCTCAAGTTCGCAAGCAAGCGCAAACCAAACGGGCAAAGACGCAGATGCGCAAGCCCGCCCGGACCTGGCACGTGTGCAAGCGCGCCACGCGTTCACGCTCGATGCCAAGCGCCCCGAGGCCATGGCCAAGCGCCATGCACTGGGTTTGCGCAGCGCCCGCGAAAACATCGCCGACCTGGTGGATGCGAACAGCTTTTCCGAATACGGCGCGCTAGCGGTCGCAGCCCAAAGCAAGCGCCGCAGCGCCGAGGACTTGATCCGCAACACGCCCGCCGATGGCATGGTCTGCGGCACCGCCCGCGTTCATGGCCAGCCCTGCGTGGTGATGGCTTACGACGCCACCGTGCTGGCCGGCACGCAGGGCATGCGCAACCACCAAAAAACCGACCGCATGCTAGGCATCGCCTTAGAGCACAAGCTTCCCGTTATTTTGTTTGCCGAAGGCGGCGGCGGGCGTCCCGGCGATGTGGATATGCCCATCGTGGCCGGACTGCATGTAGCCACCTTCGCCAGCTTTGCGCGGCTCAACGGTCAGGTGCCTGTCATCGGCATCACCACCGGGCGCTGTTTTGCCGGCAATGCAGCGCTGCTGGGCTGCTGCGACGTGATCATCGCTACAGAGGCCAGCAATATCGGCATGGGCGGGCCGGCCATGGTCGAGGGCGGCGGGCTGGGCGTATACCCGCCCGAGGCCATCGGCCCCAGCGCTGTGCAGCATGCCAACGGGGTGATCGACATTCTGGTCGCCGACGAGGCCCAAGCAGTGGCCGCTGCCCAACACTACCTGGGCTTTTTCTGCCAGGCTAGCGCCAGCCTGGCCTATCAGGCACCCGACGCACAGGCGCTGCGTGATGTGGTGCCTGAAAACCGCCTGCGCGTCTACGACAGCCGCGCCGCCATCGCAGGCCTGGCCGACCTGGGCAGCGTGCTGATGCTGCGCACCGGCTTTGGCGCGGGCATACACACTGCACTGTTGCGCATCGAAGGCCGTGCGCTGGGCTGCATCGCCAACAACCCGCAGCACCTGGGCGGCGCTATCGACGCCGATGCGGCCGACAAGGCAGCGCGCTTTATGCAGTTGTGCAATGCGCACAGCCTGCCGCTGCTCAGCTTGGTGGACACGCCCGGCTTCATGGTCGGCCCGGAGGTGGAAACGCGTGCCCAGGTGCGCCATGTCAGCCGCATGTTTGTGGCCGCGGCGCACTTGCGCGTGCCTTTTATGAGCGTGGTGCTTCGCAAAGGCTACGGCTTAGGCGCCATGGCCATGACCGCCGGCGGCTTTCACGCTCCGCTGTGCACCATCGCCTGGCCTAGCGGCGAGTTTGGCGCCATGGGTCTGGAAGGCGCGGTGCGCCTGGGCTTTAAGAAAGAGTTGGAGGCCCAGCCCGAAGGCGCGCAGCGCGAGGCCTTGTTTGCGCAACTACTGGCCCAACAAGTGGAGGGCGGTAGCGCCATGAACATGGCCGCCAGTCTGGAAATCGACGCCGTTATTGACCCTGCCGACACCCGCGCTTGGCTGCGCCGGGCGCTGGCAAGCGGGCAGACCCGCCCCTTGCGCGGCGGCATGGTCGATACCTGGTAAGCCGGCCCAAGGAGAGCGGGGCTACAGCGGCTTAGCCGTTTCCAACCAGCCCCGCAGCCGCTCCACCCCTTGCGTCAGGCGCCCTAAGTCTTTAGAGGCAAAGCACCAACGCAGCCAACTGGTGGCCTCAGGCGCGAAGGCAGCGCCAGGCGCCAAGCCCAGGCCGGCCTCGGTCACCAAGCGCTTAGCCGTTGCCAGTGAATCGCTGTGGCCGGGCAGCTCAAAAAAGGCGTACATGCCGCCCTTAGGGCTGGCCACTTGCAGGCCGGGTAGGGATTGCAGTGCGGGCACCAGGGTGTCGCGGCAGGCTTGCAAATGGCGCACCACGCGCGGCGTAACTTCATCGCGCCGTTGCAAAGCCACCAGGCCCGCGCGCTGGGTAAACACGCTGGCGCAAGAAGTGTTGAATTCGATGAGCTTGCCCATGGCGGCCGTCGCGGACGGCGGCAGCACCAGCCAGCCCAGACGCCAGCCGGTCATGAGGTAGCTTTTTGAAAAACTATGCGCCACCATGAGTTGGTCCTCTGGCTCAGCGATGTCTAAAAAACTGGGGGCACAGGCATTGCTTGAGGGTGCGAAGTACAAGTTTTCATATACCTCGTCGGCCAGTATCCAGGTACCGGTGCGGCGGCAATGGGCCAAGATGGCGATTTGCTCTTCGCGGCTGAGGGTCCAGCCGGTGGGGTTGTTGGGCGCATTGACGATCATCAGTTTGGTGTGGGGGGTGATGGCCGCTAGCAAGGCGTCCAGATCCAGCGTCCAGGCCCCAGCCAGCGGGCGCAAAGCCACGGTGCGCAAGTGCGCGCCCAGGATCAGCGGCTGCGCTGTCAGGTTGGGCCAGACTGGGGTAACGGCTACCACCTCGTCACCGGCATCTACCACGGCTTGCACCGCCAGCATCAGCGCATTGACGCCGCCCGAGGTGATGGCGATGCGCTCTGCGCCAATCGGCGCGCTGCCCGGCGCACCAGAATGTTTTACGGCCATGGCCTGCGCCACTGCTTCGCGCAGCGCGGGCAAGCCCAGGTTCTGGCTGTAAAAAGTCTCACCCGCTTGCAGCGATTCGATCGCCGCCTGACGGATGAAATCAGGCGTCACTTCGTCGCTCTCGCCAAACCAAAAGGCGAGCACATCGCTGCGCCCCATTCCTGCATTGGCGACTTCGCGGATTTTGGACTCTTCGAGGTTTTGTATCGCTTGGCGCATAGTGGCCGCTTAGGCGGTGAACAGGTTCTGGTATTGCTGGCGCAGCAGGTTTTTTTGCACCTTGCCCATGGCGTTGCGCGGTAACTCGGGCAACACATAACAACGCTTGGGAATCTTGAAATTCGCCAAATTGGCTTTGAGCGCTTTGACGATGGCGTTGGCATCAGGCGCAGCGCCAGGCTTGGCGATGACCACGGCCACGCCGACTTCGCCGAAGTCTGGGTGCGGCACACCGACCAGTGCGCTTTCGGCCACACCGGACATGGCGTTGATATAGCCTTCGATCTCGGCGGGATAGACGTTGTAGCCGCCGCTGATGATCAGGTCTTTGCTGCGGCCCACAATGCTGACATAGCCGCGTGCATCGACCATGCCGACGTCGCCGGTTTTGAAGTAGCCGTCATGGCTAAATTCTTCGGCCGTTTTTTCGGGCATGCGCCAGTAGCCGCTAAACACATTGGGGCCACGCACTTCGATATGGCCCACTTCGTCCACCGCACAGGTTTTCCCTTCGCCACTGCTGACACGCAATTGCACGCCCGGCAGCGGAAAACCTACGGTGCCGCCGCGCCGCTCGGACTGGTCGCCGTGACGCGCATCGGGCGCATAGGGGTTGGAGCTGAGCATGACGGTTTCGCTCATGCCGTAGCGCTCCAAAATCGTGTGGCCGGTGCGCGATGTCCATTCCTGGAACGTTTCTAAAAGCAAGGGCGCGGACCCAGCTACAAACAAACGCATTTG
>CAMCJY010000246.1 GCA_945875225.1 Comamonas sp. lk
GGTGCTTGCAGGGTGGTTGATGAAATGTCGCTTGTAAACATCCGAATTCTTTGAGAACTCATCAATGTCCGTGGTGTACATGGTCCACTTCAACACGTGATTGAAATCGGTGCCTGCGGCGCGCAACACATCACCTACATTTCGGAAACACTGCTCCATCTGTGCTCGCATGTCTCCCTTCCCAATCACTTCTCCGTCAGAGTCACGTGCGGTGATTCCCGCAGTAAAGAGGATTCGCGCCTCACCCACTACACCCAGGGAGAAAGGAACCGTCCGAGTCCAGGGTTTATCTAATTCGATCACTTTGCGATACATGGACAAGTTAACTCCTATTGAGAGGCTCGAGTCTAGCCGTTGGTAAAAAGTCAGTTTGATAATGCCTTGGCGTTTGGTTCCGTCAGTCGGCTTGGGCGCCCGCAGCTTGCACCATGGCTTTGTAGCGCCCCAGTTGGGTGCTGACATAGGCCGGAGATTCGGTCACGCCCATGGGCATGGAGTCAAAACCGAGGGTGGCCATTTTTTCCCGAATATCCGGCTGCGCCATGATGCGCTGAACTTCGCGGTTGAGGGTTGCAACCACGGCGGGCGGCATGTTGGCCGGACCCGTCAAGGCAAACCAGCCCATGACCTCGTAGCCGGGTACGCCAGCTTCGGCAAGGGTCGGAATATCTTTGGCTGCCGCAGAGCGGCTTGGCCCTGACGTCGCCAGCAAGCGGACCTTACCGCCTTTAGCAAATGGCAAAAAGATGGCGGTGTTGTCAAACATGAAAGCCACCTGGCCGCCCAGCACGTCCGTACGGGCGGTATCGCTACTTTTGTAGGGCACGTGCACCAGGTTGGCCTTGGTCATCTGGCCCAGCAGGGCACCGGCCAAATGACTGGTGCTTCCATTACCGCTTGAGGCGTAGTCAATGGGTTTGGTTTTTGAGGCCGCCACCAGTTCCTGCAAGGTTTTATAAGGGGAATTGACCGGTACTGCCAAGGCGTAATCGGTATTGGCAAAAACCGCGATATGGGTGAAGTCCTTGATGGCGTCATAGCCCACGTTTTTAATCACCCAGGGGTTGATGCCATGGGTCGAACTGGTTGCCAAAATGAGGGTGTAACCGTCGGGCGAAGCTTTTTGAACCTCTCGGGTGCCGATTGAACCACCTGCGCCGGGCCGGTTTTCAATCACCACGGGTTGTTTGAAGGTTTCAGCCATTTTTTGACCCAGCATGCGTGCTAGGGTGTCCGAACCGCCACCTGGCCCAAAGGCCACTACGATTTTGATGGGCTTGGAGGGATAGTCCTGGGCCTTGGCGGCGAGCGGCATGATCAAAACCAAGCTGCTTAAAACTAAGGCGAAGGTGCTGGAACCAAATATGCGACGTGTTGTTGGCATGGTGTCTTTCAGGTAGAAAAGTTTCAAGGGTTTGACGGGGCTCAGTTCGACTCGCGGGCAGAGGAATTTTCAACAAAACCGAAATAGCGTTTGCCGCCCGTCTGGTTCTCATAAATCGAGCCCTGGTTTTTGGCTGGCGGCAAGGGCATGCGCACCGGGGCTTCGCGAAAACGCGGCTGCACAGTTTCTTCTCCGTATAGCAAGCGGCTTTTAAAGTCCTCGTAGTTGCTCACGCCCAGAAGTGGAAAACTGTCGGCAGCGGCCACTTCGTAAAGCAAAAGGCCGCGCGATTTGGCCGACGTGTTTTGCGCTGAGCCGTGTATCGCTCGCACGTGGTGGAAAGAACAAGAACCGGCAGGACCTTCGCAGGCAATGGCTTTGGAAAAATCAAGGCCAGAGGTGGCAGGGTCTATCGCCCCGCAAAAATAGCCATCTGCGCCGTGGTGGTCGTAAGTCGGGCCTGTGTGTGAACCTGGCAAAACGTACATTGCTCCGTTTTCAATCGTGGTGTCATCTAGCATGACCCCCACAGCAAGGATGTCGTCATTGGTATGCGGGTAAAAAGCCCAGTCCTGATGCCATTCCACGGGTGAGCCAAAACCGGATGCTTTCAGATTCAGCTTGGAGCCATACAACCTGGCGTTGTTGCCTAGCAGGGTGCGCAGGCAATCGGCCAGCGCTTTGGAGCGGGCAAACTCATAAAACACCGGGTGAGCCAGATGCGGCTTTTTGATGCGCCGCACCCGCGGATCATCCGCTGTATGGCCCGGTTCCAGGTCGTACAAATCGTTATGGGCTGTGACCTGGCGTGAACCTTCTACCCAGTCGGCCAACACGGATTTCATATGCAGGCGGGTAGCTTCATCGAGCAGACCGGGCACGACGACTGCGCCTACCTCCCGGTATTGTTGGATCTGTTGGGTCGTGATCATCGTGGTCCTTTTCGAATCCGTTTCACCCGGCAGTTGTTGTCTTGGCCTTGGGTATTTGTTGGGTCTCGCATGTCAAGTACTTTGTTGCATTTAAGTTTGGCCTGATGTCAAAAAAATTGCAAGAACACAATGCGAACGCTCAGTCGAAAATAGATTTGGGAAAGAAAGTTCTCATCAGAATCACAAAAGATATTGCGCATGGTGATCAAAATGATCTCCAAGAAAAGTAGCAATAAAAAAGTAACTGTGGTCGTAGCCCGGCTGCATTCGCAGAGTCAAGGGATGACTTGCGGCTTCGCAAGCAGCTCTTAGAAGCTCTGGCCGCAATTGCAAAGAAAGAAACTCGTCGGCCGTACCTTGGTCCACCAACAAGTGGAGCCTCTCCTGTCGCCGAACAGCTAACAGTTCCACAGCATCCCATTCGCGCCAAGCCATCGGGTCTGCTTCCAAGTAAGCGCCCAAGGCCTTCTGACCCCAGGGCACTTGCGAAGGTGCCACGATAGGTGAAAAAGCCGACACGCTTCGGTAACGCCCTGGATGGCGTAGCGCCGTGACCAGCGCGCCATGTCCCCCCATCGAATGACCAAATATGCTACGTAGGTCACTGGCTGCAAAGTTTTTCTCTATCAAATTGGGGAGCTCTGCGGCCACATAGTCCTGCATGCAGTAATGCGGGGTCCATGGGGCCTGAGTGGCATTGACGTAAAAGCCTGCGCCTTGGCCTAAGTCGTAGGCGTCGTCATTAGCTACAGCCTCGCCTCGAGGGCTTGTGTCTGGTGACACCACGATAAAGCCGTGACGCGCAGCATGCGCCTGAGCGCCTGCTTTCGTGATGAAGTTTTGTTCAGTACAGGTCAGGCCCGACAGCCAATAAAGCACTGGGCACTTTTTACCTTGAAGGGCCGGCTCTGGCAAGTACACGCCAATGCGCATCTCGCAACTCAGGGTGCTGGATACATGAGTCCACACTTCTTGCCGTCCGCCAAAGCTGGCGCGTTGCTCGATACATTTCATGCGTGGTCTAAAAGTTCTACAGTAAATTAAACCTTGCCAAACAATCTAGGAATGAACAAAACAAAACCTTCCCAATAAGTCACCACCATCAATGTAATGAATAGTGGAATGTAAAAAGGAATGACAGCACGGACCATTTGCCCCAAGGAAATTTTGGCTATATCCATCATGATAAATAGAATCACTCCAAAAGGTGGCGTCAGTGTGCCAATCAGCAAATTGACAACCAAAATGATGCCGAAATGAACAGGGTCTACCCCCAAAGCCATAATTAGCGGGAACAATGTGGGTGTTGCAATTAGCAAGATTGCGGTCGTTTCCATGAAACAACCAATCAATAACAACCCAATATTGATAACCGCCAGGATCACCCACTTGCTATCAGAAAATTCCATCATGAACGCAGCAAGTTTCATGGGTGCTTGCGATGTCGCTACAAC
>CAMCJY010000247.1 GCA_945875225.1 Comamonas sp. lk
AAGGGCGTGTCCTTGAAGGTGCCCAATGGCAAGATCGTCGCCATTTTGGGCGGTAATGGTGCCGGCAAGACCACCACTTTGCGCGCTGTGTCTAATTTGTTAAAAGGCGAGCGCGGGGAGGTCACCAAAGGCAGCATCGAATTACGTGGCGAGCGCATCGAAAACCTGACGCCCGCTGATCTGGTGCAGCGTGGCGTAGTGCAAGTGATGGAAGGGCGGCATTGCTTTGCCCATTTGACGATCGAAGAAAATCTGTTGACGGGCAGCTACACGCGCAAGAACAAGGCTGAGATCGCTGGCAATTTGGAAAAAGTCTATGCTTATTTCCCGCGCCTGAAGATGCGGCGCACCAGCCAGGCAGCCTATACCTCGGGCGGCGAACAGCAGATGTGTGCTATCGGGCGCGCGCTGATGGCTAGCCCGACCATGGTCTTACTGGACGAGCCGTCTATGGGCTTAGCACCGCAAATCGTGGAAGAGGTGTTTGAGATCGTCAAAGACCTGAACCAAAAAGAAAAAGTGACCTTTCTCCTGGCCGAGCAAAACACCAATATGGCGCTGCGCTATGCGGACTATGGCTACATCATGGAATCGGGCCGCGTGGTGATGGATGGACAGGCCAGCGATTTGGCCAATAACGAGGACGTGAAAGAGTTTTACCTCGGTATGGGCGGTGGAGAGCGCAAGAGCTTTAAAGACGTCAAGAGCTACAAGCGCCGCAAGCGCTGGTTGGCTTAAATTTTCAGGAGTGTCTATGGCTGAACATTACGACGCACTGGAAACCCGCACGCATCTGGCGCGTGAATCGGCATGGATGCAGGCGCTGCCCTTGCAGATAGCGCACGCGCAAGCGCACGCACCGGCTTTGGCCAGCAGCCTGGCAGGTGTGCAGGCCAGTCAGGTCAACTCGCTCGCCGCCTTGGCCCGCTTGCCCGTGGTGCGCAAGCAAGAACTATTGGATTTGCAAAAAGCCTCGCGCGCTGCAGGTGGCGATGTATTCGGCGGATTTAGCGCTCTGCGCTTTGGTGCGCACATGCCGCGCGTATTTGCCAGCCCCGGCCTGATTTACGAGCCCGAAGGCACGCAGCGCGATTACTGGCGCATGGCGCGCGCCATTTTTGCCGCGGGTTTCCGCCCTGGCGAGCTGATTCACAACAGCTTTAGCTACCACTTCACGCCGGCCGGCTCGATGATGGAGACCGGCGCCCACGCCTTGGGCTGTACTGTTTTTGCCGGCGGTACCGGCCAAACCGAGCAGCAGGTGGCCGCCATGATGGAGTTGCAGCCGGCAGGCTATATCGGCACGCCCAGTTTCCTGAAAATAATTCTGGAAAAAGCCAGCGAGATGGGCGTGGCTCTGCCCAGTATGCGCAAAGCATTGCTGTCGGGCGAAGCCTTCCCCCCCTCTTTGCGCGACTGGTTGGCAGAGCGCGGCGTGCAGGGCCACCAGTGTTATGCCACTGCTGATGTGGGTTTAATCGCCTATGAAACCGCTGCCCGCGAGGGCTTGGTGCTGGACGAAGGCGTGATCGTCGAAATTGTCCGACCGGGCACCGGTGACCCGGTGGCTGCCGGCGAAGTCGGTGAAGTGGTCGTCACCAGTCTAAATCCGGCCTATCCCTTGATCCGGTTTGGAACCGGCGACCTGTCGGCGGTGCTGCCCGGCACATGCCCGAGCGGACGCACCAACACCCGTATCCGAGGCTGGCTGGGCCGCGCCGACCAAACCACCAAAATTCGTGGCATGTTTGTCCATCCCAGGCAGGTGGCGGACATCGTGCGCCGCTTTCCTGAGGTTTTGCGTGCACGCCTAGTTGTCAGCGGGGCTATGGCCCAGGACGAGCTGACCCTCAAGGTCGAAAGCGCCAGCGTCAGTGAGGGTTTGTCGGCCCGCATTAGCGAAGCCATCCGCGATGTGACCAAGTTGCGCGGTACGGTGGAGATGGCGGCACCCGGTAGCTTGCCCAATGACGGCAAAGTTATTGAAGACGCCCGTAGCTATCAGTAAGCGAATAGCCCATTAGCCACCTATTTCCGGACATTTTCTGTGGCGCGCGTTTGCGCTAAAACAAGCCTTTTTATTTATGCTGCGGCCAATAGGCGCTAGACTCCGGTTTTTACCCGTTGGAGACCATTATGAAGAGACTTTTATTGGCCGGCTTGGCGCTGCTGAGTTTTTCCGGTTTTGCCCAAACATACCCATCCAAACCCATCACCATCGTGGTTCCCTTTGTGGCTGGCGGCCCCACGGACCGTGTGGCACGTGACCTGGCCGAAGCAATGCGTAAACCCCTGGGCGATGCCAGCATCCTTATTGAAAACGTATTAGGCGCGGGTAGCTCGATTGGTTCGAATAAGGTGGCCAAGGCCAATCCCGATGGCTATACGATTTTGCTCAACCATATTGCCATGGCCAGTATGCCTAATTTGATGCGCAATATGCCTTTCAAAATCGATTCGGACTTTGAGTACCTCGGCATGATCAATGATGTGCCTATGACCCTCATTACCCGTCCCTCCATGCCAGCAAAAAACTTCAAAGAGTTGCGCGATTGGTTGAACGCCAATAAGGGCAAGATCAATTTGGGTAACGCCGGCATAGGCTCTGCCTCGCATTTGTGCGGTTTGATGTTTCAAAACGCGATACAGGTGGACATGACCACCATTCCTTACAAAGGCACGGCGCCTGCGATGACCGATTTGATCGGCGGACAAATCGACTTGCTGTGTGACCAGACTACCAATACCTCAGTGCAAATCGAAGCCAAAAAAGTGAATGCCTACGGCGTCACTACGGCCAAGCGTCTGACAACGCCCGCACTCAAGGACATCCCTACCCTACAGGAAGACGGCCTAAAAGGCTTCGAGGTCACCATTTGGCACGGTCTTTATGCGCCCAAAGGCACGCCGGCGGATGTCCTAGCTAAATTGAATACCGCGCTCAAGGCGGCATTGAAAGATCCCGACTTCATTAAAAAGCAAGAGTCATTGGGCGCCGTTGTGGTTACCGATAAGCGCGTTGAGCCTGCCGAGCACAAGAAATTTGTGGCTGCAGAAATTGCCAAATGGGGCCCGGTGATCGCGGCTGCCAAGGAATATATCGATTAAAGACCGTGCTGCCCGCGCATCGCGGGATCCGGCTGTGGCTCAGCGAGCGAAGGCCACCTGAAATCGTCTGCGGCTATACGCCCCAGACGATTTCTTTGTTTTCAGCGTGGCAGCGCTCCAGCATCCGGTTAAATGGCAGGCTGCGCTGGCGCAGGCTGACACCCTGGCCGCCCGAGGCTAGGCGTCGCCCGGATTCACGCGCCGCATCGGCTTTTTCCTGCAAATGCGCTTCTTCTTGGACGACGGCTTGCTGCAGGGCAACGATGGCTGCCGGCATATCCTGCGGCAGCAGGATGCCTTTTTTAAGGCTTTGCGGATCGGTTTTTCCAATAATGGCCAAAATAGTCCGGCCGTTCTCCTCGAGCATGATGAGGTCGCCGCATACTTTGGATTTGAACTTGTAAATCATGGTAAAGCCGGCATAGCCCTATTGGTTGACGTAAAGTAAAAAGAGAGTGTCCAAGCAAATTAAACCCTCCCTCTGTAAATGAAATTACCATTTTCCGCATGTAAATATTATTATCTTTACATTTAATGAGAAAGGCGTAGATTTTTTTCATTGCACTAGAATGAAACTCGTCTATAATCTCTACCCATACTTTTTTTGCTGGAGTTACTAATGACTAATTTGATTGATATCCAAGGCCAAATCGAAAAGCT
>CAMCJY010000248.1 GCA_945875225.1 Comamonas sp. lk
CACGATGTTGGGGCTCTCGCAAGGCACGGTGAAATGCGCCAGCGCCAGTTGGGGCTTGCCGCGCGGGTTGAGCCAGCTCAGCTCAAACGCCGTCCACATATCAGCGCCAAAAAATGGGGGGTCACCGGCAATACCCAATTCGCCACGCTTGTCCGCGCGCGGCAACGAAAACAACAGGCTGGCGTCGTACTGGTCTATGTAGCTGGAGGCTTTGCCCAGCGGTGATTGTTCGGGCTTGGCGGGGGCGGATGTGGTGTTCATAGCTGTTTAGGCGCCTGCCAGTTTGCGGCGAAAAACCAGACGTTCCGGGGTGGACCCCTTAGCAGCTAGCTTGTAGCCATCGCCGGTGAAGTCCCGCAGTTGTTCGGCCTTATCCATGCGCTGCTCGATTGCAAAACGCATCATGGCACCGCGCGCGCGTTTGGCGTTGAAACTGATAATTTTGTACACCCCGTTTTTATAGTCTTCAAACACACATTCAATCACCCGCGCTTTGAGCGCCTTGGGCTTGACGGACTTGAAATATTCTTGCGAAGCCAGGTTCACCAACACCGGCTCGGCATCGCATTGCAGGCGTTCATTCAGGTAATCGGTAATGCGGCTACCCCAAAACTGGTACAGGTCGCTGCCCTGCTCGGTGGGCAGGCGCGTGCCCATTTCCAGGCGGTAGGGTTGCATCAAGTCCAAAGGCCGCAGTACCCCGTACAAACCGCTGAGCACGCACACATGCGCTTGCGCCCAGGCCAGTGCGTCTTCGTCCAGCGCGCGGGCGTTGAGCCCGTCGTAAACATCGCCGTTAAAGGCCAGCAGTGCCTGGCGGGCATTTTTTTCCGTGGCGCGCAGCGACCAGGCTTGGTAGCGCGCTACGTTCAAACCCGACAGCGCATCACTCAAATCCATAAGTTCTGAAATTTGCGGTGGCGTGTAGCCGCGCAGCACTTTGATCAAGGCTTGCGATTGCTTTACAAACAAAGGCGCTGAATGCGCCTGTACCGTAAGCGGTGTTTCGTAATCCAGGGACTTGGCGGGCGAGAGAACAAACAGCATGGTCGTGGATGGTCAGGCAGGGCAAAAGCGCGATTGTCGCCTGAAGCGCTGCGCCGCCGTAGGCACTGCACCCCATCGACCCCCACCGATATGCGCCTTTGGCGTTCACAGACCCGTCACACCCGATTTATATGCTTATCGGTGCAATTTGCCACCCGTGCCTTGGCGCACTCTTTTTAAACAGGGAAAACATGAAACAAAATTACATATTGAATCCGGTAACGCACGCGCTGTGCGCCTTGATCGTCTCAGGCAGCGCTTTGGCGCAAACCGAAGTCAGCGCGGTTTTGGCGGGACACGCCTATTTGCCGGCCTCCACCACGGTGCAGGCGCCCAAAGCGGCCGGCCCCTTGTTTGCGACCGCAGGTAAATTTACCGACGCCAGCCGCCAGCGCAAAGACACGCTGGGCAGCGTAGAGGGCATCACCTTTGTGGGTGACCCCAAATTTCCGCGCAAATCGGGCGGCAGCCTGCCAGTGGCCGGTCAGGCGGTGCAAGGTTTTTCGGGCATTGTGTCGCTGGGGCAAAACCGCTTTCTGGTTTTAACCGACAACGGCTTTGGCAACAAAATCAACTCGCAAGACGCGCTGCTGATGGTGCAGCATGTGAAGGCCGATTGGAGCAAAGGACAAGTCGCCTTGGAGTCCACCACGTTTTTACACGACCCGGATAAAAAAGTACCGTTTTTTATCGTCAACGAAAACACCGACAGCCGCTTCCTAACGGGCTCGGACTTTGACCCCGAATCCATCCAGATGGTGGGCGATGAGTGGTGGATAGGCGATGAGTTCGGCCCTTATGTGCTGCGCGTCACACCCCAGGGCAAGGTGCTGGGCGTCATAGAAACCGTGGTCGCTGGCAAAAGCTACCGCAGCCCGGACCATTACCTCAATGGCCGCATCCCTGGCAATTACCCGGGCGACGAACAATTCGAATCGCGCCGGTCTGGCGGTTTTGAGCCCATGGCCAAATCTATCGACGGCAAAACCCTCTACCCCATGTTTGAGTGGCCGCTGTGGGATGCCCAAGCCAAAACCCAAGAATCGCGCAATGGCAAGCCCTACACCCGCATCCTGGAGCTAGACGTAGCAAGCCAAAAATACAAAGACCGCCAGTGGAAATACCAGTTTGAAGCGGTTGGAAACATTGCCGCGGATTTTCAGATGCTGGACGCCAACACGGGTCTAGTGATCGAGCGCGATGACAGCACCGAAGGCGCCGGCCCCAACTGCCCCGGCGAAGCCCGCGTGGATTGCTTTACCCGCCCGGCCAAGTTCAAACGTATTTACAAAATCGACCTGAGCCAGATTGACAGCGAAGGCTTTGTGAAAAAAGTAGCCTATATCGACCTGACGCGTATCAACAATCCGCAGGGTTTGGCTAAGCTCGGCCCCAATGAGGCGGTATTTGTGCTGCCGCACCTCGGCCCAGAAGGCTTGACGGTGGTCGATAGCAACCACATCGTCGTGGTCAATGACAACAACTTCCCGTTTTCATCGGGTCGCACTATTGGCCAGCCGGACCATAACGAGCTCACGCTGCTCAATATCAAGGCCCTGGTCGAGGCTAAATAGCCGACGCATACCCGTAGTCAGTAGCGTGGCACAAGCCGCGCTGCTGCACTAGGACATCTCGACCACTTTGCCAGTCAGACGCCGCACGAAGGGCAGCACGGCCATCAGGGTCGGAAAGGCGATCAGCCAGGACACACCCCAAGAGCCCAACCAGAGTTGCAGCACACCGGGCGCCAAGCCCACGCCGCGCAAGGTGCTAATGCCTGAAATCAGGCAGGTCATGATGCAGGACAAGAAAAAAGGCAGGACGATGGCCGCGTAGCGGGCGGGCAGCTTGCGAAAGCCGGGTGACGGGGGCGACAAATTTTCCATGGGCGCGATGGTAACTGCCACGCGTGAAGTCGCCAGGCCTACGCGTACCTAAGTATCCACGGGCGGGCACCTCGGTAAAATTGCCAGTCTTTCCCCTGCGCCGCCGCACTGCGGCTGCTGCCACCCATTTAAAGCCCCATGTCCACTACCCCTCCTGACCAGCCCGGATTGCAATCCCTGTCCAAGTCTTTTGAACCCGCCGCCTTGGAGGCGCACTGGGGCCCTGAGTGGGAAAAGCGCGGCTATGGCCTGGCAGGCGTACGCGGCAGCGGCCAGGCCGATGCCAGCCAGCCAGCGTTTGCGATTCAGTTGCCTCCTCCCAACGTGACCGGCACGCTGCACATGGGCCATGCGTTTAACCAAACCATCATGGACAGCCTGACGCGCTACCACCGCATGCGCGGCCATAACACCGCCTGGGTGCCGGGTACCGACCATGCGGGCATCGCCACCCAAATCGTGGTGGAGCGTCAGCTACAGGACAAAGGCATTAGCCGCCACGCAATGGGCGCCACGCCGCCCGAGGCGCGCAAAAACTTTATCGCCAAGGTGTGGGAATGGAAAGAAGAATCGGGGAACACGATCACCCGCCAGATGCGCCGCATGGGCGACAGCGTGGACTGGAGCCGTGAGTACTTCACCATGGACGCCAAGCTTTCGGGCGTGGTCACCGAGACCTTTGTGCGCCTGTACGAACAAGGCCTGATTTACCGGGGCAAGCGTTTGGTGAACTGGGACCCGGTGCTCATGAGCGCGGTCTCTGACCTGGAAGTCGAAGCCACCGAGTCCGAAGGCAAGATGCATTACATCTGCTACCCCTTTGC
>CAMCJY010000249.1 GCA_945875225.1 Comamonas sp. lk
GCCGGGCGCTGATCGCGCAAGCCGTGGCCTATTTTGGGCATATCGACACACTGGTCAATAACGCCGGGGTTTCGGCACAAGCCTTGCTCGCCGAGGTGCAAGCGGAAGATTTGCATTGGTACCAAAGCCTGATGCAAATTAATTTATGGGGCAGCGTGTGGTGTACGCATGCTGCCTTGCCCTACCTGAAAGCGCGCAAAGGCCGCATCCTCGCGGTGTCGTCATTGGCCGGTCTGATCGGCGTACCAGGGCGCACCGCCTACAGCGCCACCAAATTTGCCATGACCGGTTTTTTTGAGGCCCTGCGCGCTGAGCTGGTGAGCGCCGGGGTCAGCGTCACGATCGCCTTTCCAGGCGTGGTGCTGACCCAAATCCGCCACCACGGCCTCAACGCCAAGGGCCAGACCGCGGGCAGCAGCGGCCTGCGTGAAGACAATGGTATGAGCGTGGCCCATTGCGTGCGCTTAATCATTGCGGGCATGCAGGCGCGCCAGCGCGAAGTGGTCATGACCACCGCCGGAAAAATCGGGCGCTTTATCAAATTGATAGCGCCGGGGATCGTGGAGCGCATGGCAATGAATGCGCTCAAAGACGAGGTCAAGTCCCGATGAATCCCCACCATGCGGGGCCATTGGCTGCGCCCTCGCCCTGGCTGGTGCGTTGGTCGCACTTGCTAGCACCGCGCTCGCGCGTACTCGATGTGGCCTGCGGCAGCGGCCGGCATTTGCAATATATGCAAAGCTTAGGCCATCAGGGTACTGGCGTGGATCTTGATATCAGCGCCGCCCGGTCTTTAGCGCCTAACAACGAGTTAATTCAGGCCGACCTGGAAACCCAGCCCTGGCCTCTGCAAAACGGCCAAGACCACCGGCTGTTTGATGCGGTGCTGGTCTGCAATTACCTTTGGCGACCCTTGTGGCCTAGCTTGCTCGCCAGTCTGGCGCCCGGCGGGGTGCTTCTTTACGAAACCTTTGCATCCGGCCAAGAACGCTGGGGTAGACCGCGTAACCCCGACTTCTTGTTGCAGCCCGGCGAGTTGTTAGACCGCTGCCAGGCCTTGCAAATCGTGGCCTACGAGTGCGGCCTGGAACCGGACCTGCCACGCGTGGTGCAGCGAATTGCCGCTGTGCATAGCGGAGCAAGTGACTTTGCGGCTTCGCCTGCACCGCTAAAATGACACGGATCTTTCACGCCGCGCACGCGGCCTTTTAATTGAAGCGTCCCATGCCATCGACTTTTTCACTGATCCGCGGCAGCATAGTTGCCTTGATTACACCCATGCTGGATGATGGTGCTGTGGACTATGTCGCATTGCGACGCCTCATCGACTGGCACATCCAAGAAGGCACAGACTGTATCTGTGTCGTTGGAACGACCGGTGAATCGCCCACGGTCACCGTACAAGAACATTGCGAAATTATCCGGGTGTCGGTGCAGCAAGCGGCAGGCCGCGTGCCCATCATGGCTGGCTGCGGCGCCAACTCCACCAAAGAGGCCATTGCGTTGGCCGAGTTTGCCAAATCGGTAGGCGCCAATTGCCAATTGCAAGTCGTGCCGTACTACAACCGGCCAACGCAAGAGGGATTGTTCCAACACTTCAGCGCCATCGCCCGCGCCGTGGACTTGCCCATGGTGCTTTACAACGTACCGGGACGCACCGTGGCCGATATGGCGCACGACACGGTACTGCGCCTGGCCAAAGTGCCGGGCATCGTGGGCATCAAAGAAGCCACCGGCAATATCGAGCGGGCCCAGTGGCTGATTAAAGAAGCGCCCGAAGGCTTTGCGATTTATTCCGGCGACGACCCTACCGCCGACGCCCTGATGCTGTGCGGCGGCCACGGTAATGTCAGCGTGACCGCCAATATCGCACCGCGCTTGATGCACGAATTGTGTGTGGCGGCGCTGGCCGGCAATCCGCGCGCGGCGATGGACATCCAAAACCGCCTGCTGCCGTTGCACAAAGGCTTGTTTGTAGAAGCCAACCCCATACCGGTCAAATGGGCTGCCGCACGCATGGGCTTGTGCAGCCCGGCGATTCGTTTGCCACTGACCGAGCTCAGCGAGCCCCTCCGCCCGACTTTGGACAATTTGCTCCAATCCACCGGCCTTCTTTGATCACCGCAACCAAAGGTTTATTTGTGAAATCCACCTTCCCCCTCGCGCTATTTGCCGCAGCCATCATCCTGGGAGGCTGCTCTATCTTGGAAGGCAGCAAAGTGGATTACAAATCCACCGCCAAGCCCACGAAATTGGAGGTGCCCCCGGACTTGACGCAACTCAATAAGGAAACACGCTACGCAGTGGTCAATGGTGCGGTGTCGGCTGCAGGGTCTAAATTGGCGGATCCGATCAACGTGTCTGCTGGGATTGCGCCGCTGGCGCTTGGCGATATTCGCATGGAACGTAGCGGCAATCAGCGCTGGTTGGTGGTGAAACGAGCGCCCGAGGCCTTGTGGAGTCCTTTGAAAGATTTTTGGCAGGAAAACGGATTTCCCCTCACATCTGAACTGTCCGATGTCGGCATTATGGAAACCGACTGGGTGGACAACAAAGCGCGTATTCCGCAGGACATGATTCGCAGCGCTCTGTCCAAAGTGTTTGAAAACCTGTACTCCAGCCCCGAGCGCCGTAGATTCCGGACGCGCTTGGAGCGCAACGCTAATGGCGAGACTGAAATTTATATCAGTTACCGCAGCATGGTGGAAGTCTATACCACCGAGCGCTCCAACACTACTGCCTGGCAGCCCGGCCCTATCGATGCCGAAACAGAAGCGGAATACCTGAGCCTTCTGATGCGTAAATTGGGGATGACCACGGTGCAGACTGGCACAAGCGCCGCGCCCGAAATCACCAAATCCGCGGCAGTCATAGTTAAAGCGGACGCGACGGATGCTTACGTGCAACTGAAAGAAGCCTTCGACGGAGCCTGGCGCCGCGTTGGCCTGACCCTGGACCGATCTGGCTTTACCGTGGAAGACCGTGATCGCAGCAAAGGTCTGTATTTTGTGCGTTACGCCTATAAAGGCCCAGATGCGGACGCCGGCTTGATGCAGAAAATCATGAGTCTCAAATGGGGTAGCGACAGCAAAGATGCATCGACGCTGAAGTACCAAATCGAAGTCAAATCGTCGGGAGCGCAGAGCACGGTAAAAGTACTTGATGGCAAGGGCCAAGCTGACACTACGGATGCTGGACGGGCCATTTTGAAGCTGCTGGCTAACGACCTGAAATAAAGGTACCGTGTTGGCCCCTTAGAGGGCCAACACAAACAGCAGGCGAAAAAAAACCACCTTGCGGTGGTTTTTTTTCGTCCAAGTAAAAATTACTTGGCGGCTTCCGAAGCGGGTGCAGCTGGTGCAGCGGGCGCTGCAGCAGATGCGTCAGCAGCGGGTGCCGCAGCTGGTGCGGGTGCAGCAGCAGGAGCAGCTTCTTCTTTTTTACCGCAAGCGGCCAAAGCAGCTGCAGCGATAACGGCAGCCAAAACGAGTGATTTGTTCATGATGTGAAAGTAAATGAGTTAACGAAACAATTTCCGGAAATTGCTCAGGCGGCGTACCGCCCAAACCCCGACAAAAAGCATTCGATCTCTTTTCGCCAGAGAAAATAATTATACAAGATTCGATTCGGGTAAACCCTTTGGATTTAAAAGGGTGCACCACAAAAGTGCCGATTTAATCTACCGTTCGCTTCGCTAACTTTACTCTTGCGCCCTATTTAAGTTC
>CAMCJY010000250.1 GCA_945875225.1 Comamonas sp. lk
GCGCCCTTGCCCAGCAAGATGAGCGGGCGCTTGGCGCCTTTGAGCAGGTCAAGCGCCCGGGCCACTGCGTCGGGGGCGGGACTCTGGCGTGGCGCAGGGTCCACCACCTTGATCAAAGAGGCCGCGCCCTTAGCCGCGTCCATGGTCTGGGCAAAGAGTTTGGCTGGCAAATCCAGGTACACACCGCCGGGACGCCCCGACAATGCCGACCGAATGGCCCGCGCAATGCCCACGCCAATGTCCTCGGCATGCAGCACCCGAAAGGCCGCTTTGCACAAAGGTTTGGCAATCGCCAACTGGTCCATCTCTTCGTAATCGCCTTGCTGCAAATCCACAATCTCGCGTTCGCTGGAGCCGCTGATCAAAATCATCGGAAAGCACTTGGTCGTGGCATTGGCCAGCGCCGTCAGGCCATTCAAAAAGCCCGGGGCCGACCCAGTAAGGCAAATACCCGGCTTTTGCGTCAAAAAGCCCGCCGCCGCCGCGGCATTGCCCGCGTGCTGCTCGTGGCGGAAAGAAATCACCCGCATGCCCTGCGCCTGCGCCATGCGCGTCAGGTCGGTGATCGGGATGCCCGGCAGGCCGAAGAGGGTGTCAATGCCATTGAGCTTGAGTGCGTCAATCACTAAATGGAAACCGTCGGTTTGCGCGCCGGGATCGGCAACGGCATTATTTTCTTGGGGGCTGCTGGCAGTCATGGGTGTACTCCTTGAAGTCCTGGGTGGCGCGGTTTTTCACCGGCTGTACTCAGCAACTGACTCCCTGGCCTTAAGCCTGGATTCCCAGCGACGCCGGACCGCGCGGGACCTTGGCGCAGAGCACCAAGCGGGGCATTTGGCGCCAGGAATTCAGCCTGTGAAATTCACTCTCGCATAGTAGGCGTTTGCGCGGCAAATTTCGAGAGGGTAAATACCTAGACGGGGCGGCTTCAGTCGCTTGCCCGATCTTGAACATTGAACTATTTACGTCACACGTTGAAATTTCCATGTTCCGCCCTAGCGAAGCGAGCAAGGCTCCGTTTCCTTAAATCGTGAACAAGTGATTGCAATTGCAGGCAAGTACAAGGTAAAGCGCACGGCTGAATTTGATGCCTGGCTTTCCAGCATCAAAGATGGCATGACCCGTATGACCAAGAAACTGAAAGTTGCTGATCTGCCAGATTTCGATATGGCAGAAATGCTCAAAACCGAGGAAGACGTCGCCCATTACCTGACACTGGTATTAGATGAAAACGACATCGGTGAATTCACCCACGCGCTGGGGATTGTTGCCCGTTCACGCGGGATGAGCGCCGTGGCTGAAAAATCCGGGTTGACACGCGAGGCGCTCTACAAAGCACTGCGCCCCAGTTCCCAACCTCGGTTTGACACGATTTACAGGGTCTGCCAAGCCCTTGGCGTTCGCTTGGTGGCACAGTCAGGGCCTGCACACGCCGCAAACAGCACATGCGCTTGAACTGCTACTTGCCCACCATGGAGATCGACGCCCAAACGTACACTGTGCGGGACGACGGCCAACTCCTCACCTGCGAGCCCGCATTCAAACTGCCCATTGCCCATTGCTCAACGCTCGGGGCGCAACGCCCTTGAGTGGCTATGCAGCTTTTCTTGCAGCCAAACTTTGATAAGCGACTGGTAGGGCACGTCGCGCGCATTGGCTGCTACCTTGATGCCGTCGAGCAATCGACGCCGCGCCTCACCCAACTCGCTAAGCCTGCGCCTCAGCCTCCGGCCACAGGCTGGGAAAGTAAAAGCGCATTGCGTGCTGCGGTACGCCTAGGCGTACTTTGCCGTAGGGGGTGTCCGAAAGCAGTAGGCCGCGCTTCAGTAAGGCGGTGACTTGGGCGGTGGCTAGGCGTTCGCCCAGGCCGAGCATGGCTTTGAAGTCGGCGCGCTCTAGGTCGGATTGGGTGGCAAACAAGTAGTGCAGGGCGCGCAGCGCTTCGCGCCGTACGCCTTGGCGCACTACTTGTTCTTCGTAGGCCAGGCAGGCAGCGATACGCTCTTTCATGCCAAGCGGCGCTAGCTGGCCGGCCATGAAGTCCACCTGGTCTATGCATACGTCCAGCACGTAGCCTATCCAGGCCAGCAGGCCCGCTTCGCTGAGGTTGCCGCGCCCGTCGAGGTCGCCTGCGCGGGCTTCGTCGGCAGCGGCCAGGTGTGCGTAGTAAGCCGTTTGGGTGCGCGCAAACCCGCGCAAGGGGGACCACAGTCCGTTGCTAAGGCCCATGTGGCTGAGCACCAGGTGGCTGTGCAGCCGGGCGACGCGGCCATTGCCATCCACAAAGGGGTGTATCCAGGCCAGGCGTTGGTGTGCCGCTGCCATGGCCAGTACCTGCATTTCGCCACGCCGAACCTGGCCGTACACATCGGCCCAACGCTGCATAAAGGCGGGCAGCACTGCGGCCGAGGGTGCGGCATGGCGCCCTACGCTGACCTCGCGTTGGCGCATGCGCCCAGGCACTAATACGGAAGTGTCTTTGCCATCGCCTTGATTGCGGTCGGCCTCGGGTAAGCGGGCAAATAGGTCTTGGTGGATATCGCACACCGTTTGCGGCGACCAGACTTGTTGCGCCGTCCATTGCGGCCCCATGGTTTCCAGCTGGGCTTCGGTGGCCATGTGTGCCAAGGCCAGGCGTTGGCGACGTGCTTTGTCCGCGTCTTGTGCGTAGTCTGCGCGCAGGGCTTGTTCGATTTCAAGTGGCAGTGTGTGCTGGCCTTCAATGCGGTTGGAGTAGTACGAGTTCATGGCCCGCAGCAACTGGCGCAGGCCCGGCAGCGCACCGGCCAGACTGGCCCCGGATAGGCGGTCGGCCTTGCGGATGAGTTCGTGTGCCCGCTCCAAGGCGGGCCCCAGCCGCAGCTCGGACGGCAGCAGCGGCTCCATCTGCGAAGGATGGTCATAAAGCGAGAATTTTTGCGACTTTGGCATGTGCTTTAAGTATATGACTCAAAACACTATTTTATTATTAATTCGAGAATTTTTGCGACTTTTATTGCACCCGCTTAAGCCCGCGTATTCGCACTTACCAAGTCCACAATAGCCGTGGCGATTTCTTCGATGGAGCGGCTGTGTTGGGGGTCGTCGAAGTAAAACAGCAGATCGTGCGAATACCAGCCGTAGCTCAGGGCGTGGGCGGTGCGCGCCAGAGAGGTGATCTTGGTTTCGGGCAGCGCGGCTGACGATTGGCGCAGCGCCTGGCCCCAGATGTCAACAAACTCCTCATGTACTTTGCGCAGGGCCGAGGCTGACGATAACTGGCGTTCCAGCATGAGCAGGGCAGTCCATTCTTTGGGCCTTGAAAAGCCCGCCTGCACCAGCGCCTGGAGCAGCGCGGCGACCATCACCTGCGCGGATTGGCCCACATGCTGGGTGACCGCGGCGCGCAGTACAAGGGCGCTGTCCAAGCAGCGCTGGTGGATGGTGGAGGCGCCCAGGGCGCGCAGATTGGGCACGTAGTCGTAAAAGGTGCCGATGCCCACACCGGCCACCGAAACCACCTCCCGGATGGTCATTTTTTCGAAGCCGCGCTCGATCAAAACCCGAACAAAGGCTTCCTGCAGTGCGCCAAGGGTAAATTGCGAACGGCTTTGAACGGGTATTTTGCGTGGGCGCGAGTCAGAATTTACCTTATCCCCGTCTTTGGCTTTTAAAACCCGAACATTCATCATATTGAATTCCAATAGACTGTGCAGTTAGTCCATTGTGCACTGATCCGG
>CAMCJY010000251.1 GCA_945875225.1 Comamonas sp. lk
GCAAGGCCTGGATCGAAATGCTGCACCGTTACCTGGCTTCGGGCGTGGGTATGTTGATCGTGCTATTGGCCATCAGCGCATGGCGTGAGCATCGAGAGGCAAGGGCTGCACAACGGCGTGTACCCATCCACCCCGCATGGGCGATTGCGACCTTGGTCTGGGTATGTGTGCAGGGCGGCTTTGGCGCGCTAACGGTCACCATGAAACTTTTCCCGGCCATTGTCACCATGCACTTGCTAGGCGGCTATGTTTTGCTGGGCTTGCTGACATTGCAGGCCGCGCAGCTGTGGCTGCAGGCCGGTGCGCGGCAAGTGCAGGCTATCGCGCCATCCATGCGAGTCGGCCTGTGGCTGGCCCTGGCGGCACTTGTGCTCCAGGCCGCGCTGGGCGGCTGGGTCAGCACCAACTACGCGGTGCTGGCCTGCATGGAATTCCCCACCTGCCAGGGCAGCCATTGGCCGGCGATGGATTTCGCGCAAGGCTTTACGCTGTGGCGCCCCCTGGGCTTGCAGCCCGATGGCCAGCCCCTCAGCTTTGAGGCCCTAACCGCTATCCATATGGTGCATCGATGGATGGCAGCTGGCCTTGTTTTGGTGATGGGGCTGGTGCTTTGGCAATTGCGTGCTTACTCGGCGTTGCGCCGCCCAATGCAGTTATTGGGATTGCTGTTAGCCTTGCAATTGGTAACCGGCCTGAGCAACGTGGTGCTGGGTTGGCCGCTGCTGGCAGCCGTGCTGCACACCGGCGGCGCTGGCGCTATGTTGGTATGCCTGGTGTGGCTGCTGGCCGTCAGCCGTGTGCCAGCGAACCGTCCTGTGGCTTTGTCAACAACCTTGAGACAAGCAACGTGACCCCATCGGCCAGCATCACCTCTTGGCTACCCACTATGTCCGTGGTGCGGCAGTTCAATGCCTTGACCAAGCCACGGGTGATTCAATTGATTGTGTTTTGCGCACTGATCGGCATGGTGCTGGCCGTACCTGGCGCGCCGGATTGGACGCAAGTGCGACTGGCGGCGATCGCATGTTTGGGTATCTGGCTGGTGTCGGCCGCTGCTGCTGCCTTTAATTGCATCGTGGAGCAGCAGATTGACGCCAAGATGAAGCGTACCTCTTGGCGGCCTACCGCGCGCGGTGAACTGAGTAACACCCAAACCCTCATTTTTTCTGCGCTCTTGTGTATTGCCGGTTCGGCGATTTTGTTTTTCTGGGTCAACCCGCTGACCATGTGGCTGACCTTTGCCACCTTCGTCGGCTATGCGGTGATTTACACCGTCATCCTCAAGCCTCTGACGCCGCAAAACATTGTCATCGGCGGCGCCTCCGGCGCTATGCCACCGGTGCTCGGTTGGGCCGCGATGACGGGTGATGTCGGTCCCGAGGCGCTGATTTTGTTTCTGATTATTTTCTTGTGGACACCGCCGCATTTCTGGGCTCTGGCCTTGTACCGGGTGGAGGACTACCGCAAGTCCGGCCTGCCCATGCTGCCCGTCACCCATGGCAGTGAATTTACCCGCTTGCAGATCTTGCTTTACACCTGGGTTTTGTTTGCTGCCTGCCTGCTGCCCTTTATGTACGGCATGAGTTCCTGGCTGTATCTGGCGGCAGCCGTGGTGCTCAGCATATGGTTTTGTGTCTATGCCTGGCGCCTGATGCGCAATTACTCGGACACCCTGGCGCGCGCTACTTTTCGCTTTTCGTTGATTCATCTCAGCGCCTTGTTCGCCGCTTTGTTGCTGGACCATTACCTCTTATGAAACACCCTGCTTTCCCTGCAACGGCGGGCATGTTGCAACGCCGTAGTGTGATGCGCCTGGGCCTCGGCGCCGCCGCTTTGTTGCTGGCCGCTTGCAACCCTAACAAGCCTGCTTTCAGTTCGGTGGACGTGACCGGAGCTGATTACGCCAAAGGTTTTGAACTGAGCGACCACAACGGTCAATTGCGCCGCCTTAGCGACTTTGCGGGAAAAGTGGTGGTGATGTTTTTCGGTTACACCCAATGCCCAGACGTATGTCCCGCCACCATGATCGAGCTAGCGCAGGTCAAAAAACTATTGGGTGCCGATGGCGATCGCTTGCAGGCGCTGTTTGTAACACTAGACCCTGAACGCGATACGCCGGACTTGCTCAAAGCCTATATGGTCAACTTTGACCCCATGTTTTTGGCATTGCGGCCCACGCCCGAGCAATTGCCGGCGCTGGCCAAAGACTTCAAAATTTATTACAAAAAAGTAGCAGGCAAAAGCGCAGATAGCTACACCATGGACCATTCCGCTGGCAGTTATATCTTCGATACCAAAGGCCAGTTGCGCCTGTTCACCCGCTCTGGAAGCGGCGCGCCGGTGCTGGCAGCGGATATCGCACAGTTGCTAGTATAAAAAAGCCCGCGTAGATCAAGCGTAATCGACCAACGCGGTTTTCATTTTTTTCATCGCCGCCACTTCGATTTGGCGGATGCGCTCGGCGCTCACGCCGTATTCGGCTGCCAACTCATGCAGCGTCATACCACCGCTGTTGTCGTCGTTCACCTTGAGCCAGCGCTCTTCCACGATGCGGCGGCTGCGCGGGTCCAGCACTTCCAGCGCGCTGGCAATTCCGTCGGAGGCCAGCACATCGCGCCGGTGCGCTTCGATCACCGCCAGCGGCTCGTGATTGCTATCGGTCAGGTAAGAAATAGGGCCATAGACTTCTTCGCCATCGTCCGAAGCCATGGGGTCGAGCAAGACATCGCCGCCCGAAAGCCGGGTTTCCATTTCTAGCACATCTTGTGCGCTGACCTTGAGTTCGTCGGCCATGGCGCGCACTTGGGTCGGGCTCAAGGTGTCGCGGTGGGTGGCCATATCAGCGGCGGCATCGTCGGATTTAAAGCGCTGCTTCATAGAGCGCAAATTGAAAAAGAGTTTGCGCTGGGCTTTGGTGGTGGCCACTTTCACCATACGCCAGTTTTTCAGAATGTATTCGTGGATCTCGGCTTTGATCCAGTGCAGTGCGTAGCTCACCAAGCGCACGCCCTGGTCCGGGTCAAAGCGCTTGACGGCCTTCATCAGGCCGACATTGCCTTCCTGGATCAGGTCGCCGTGCGGCAAACCATAGCCTAGGTACTGGCGCGCTACCGACACCACCAAGCGCAGGTGCGAGAGCACCAATTTACCGGCGGCTTCCAGGTCGTTGTCGTCGCGGTACTGGCGCGCAAAGCGCTGCTCTTCTTCCAGCGTCAGCATCGGCAGCCGGTTGGCGGCGGAGATGTAAGCGTCCAGGTTGCCAAGCGGCGGCACCAAAGACCAGGGATTGGCCGTGGCCAAAGCGGTATTCGAGGCGATTGCGAGGGACATTAAGAGGATTCCTTCAGTCTGAAGCCTGAATATTAGCACTCAAACATGGAGAGTGCTAATAAACCTACTGGTTTACCCTAGGCTTACCCTGTGTTTACTTACGGGCTTATAGTCCGGAGCATGAACGAATTTACCCAAATGTTGCAGCAAGGCAACAGTAGCGTTTGGTGGTTTATACCCAGCGCCATTGCGCTGGGGGCACTGCATGGCCTGGAGCCCGGCCATTCCAAAACCATGATGGCCGCCTTCATCATCGCGGTGCGGGGCACGGTCGGGCAGGCGGTTTTGTTGGGCTTGGCCGCGACGCTGTCGCACACCGCCATTGTTTGGGCGGTCGCCATGGGCGGCTTGTATTTCGGCGGCCAGTGGGACGCCGCTAGCAGTGA
>CAMCJY010000252.1 GCA_945875225.1 Comamonas sp. lk
CACCTTTCTTTTCGTCGGTAAGGCTGCTACACCCGACTAACACTTTCAGCGTCGTGTTGTTGACGCCGACGTCAAATTGACCTATCGGTCTCGGTCGGTAAGCTGCTCGGATCGGCCAGGTAATGGCGGCGGTAGAGGTGGCCGCAATCACCCTGACCTGACGTCTAGTGGAAACTGTGTGCAGCCCAGGCGCGTGGAGATGTCGCGGCTGGCGTCTTTGAGCATGGCTACCACTTCGGGCTTGAGCGCGTCGTCGTAGCGAAAAGTCGGAAACGAAATGCTCAACCCCGCCACCGGGCGATTCAAACGGTCAAAGATCGGGATGCCAACGCAACGGATGTGGTCGTCAAACTCTTCCTGGTCTTCAGCATAGCCTTGGGCTTTGACTTTTTGCAATTCTTCTTCGTACTGCTTTATGGTGGTGATAGTTTTTTCCCGGTAGGGCATGAAATCAACAACCTTGAGTACCAGGGCGCGCCGCTCGGGGTGTTCCCAGGCCATCAACACTTTGCCAATGGCGGTGCAGTGCAGCGGCGCACGCCTCCCGATGCGCGAGTACATACCCAGCATATGGTGTGAGTCCACTTTATGGATATAAATAATTTCGCTTTCAATCAGCGCACCCAGATGAATCGTCTCGCCGGTTTTGTCGGCCAGCATTTGCATGTGGTGCTTGGCCAGGTCGACCAGTTCAGGTCGCTGCAAGGCTTTGGTACCCAACTCATAGACCTTCATGGTCAGTCCGTATCGCTCGCTCTCGGACTCCTGGCGCACATAACCGAGCATCATCATGGTCTGCAAAAACCGGTACACCGTGGCCTTGGGCATAGACAGGCGTACCGACAACTCCGAAATGCCAGTCTCTGGTCGCTCGGAGAGCGCCTGCAGGATGCCAAAAACCTTGAGGACCGCGGCGACAGATTCGGGTTGCTTGGAACCGGAGGTATCGTCTTCAATCGTGGACATTGTTATGGTTCGGGCTAAAGTACCCATTCTCCCCTATTCCTTCTGGGCTCCGCAGGCGCCGGCGCCCTGACGAATTTGCCATTCCCAGCCGGCGTCCGGATCCAGCGGTAAATGCATACAAAAACCTCGGATAGCTGCTGTCGAACATCGCGCGCGTTCTCCGTTATGGCCAGCCTAGGCAAGACGCCCGAGGTCAGCGCGCCAGCCAACCGCCGTCCACTGCGACGGTATAGCCATTGACATAGTCCGAGGCGGCAGACGCCAGAAACACCACAGGACCGGCCAGGTCGGCCGGTGTACCCCAGCGGCCTGCGGGGATGCGGTCCAAGATCGCCGCGTTGCGCACCGGGTCAGCCTGTAGCGCAGCAGTATTGTTTGTTGCCATATAGCCCGGTGCAATTGCGTTCACGTTGATACCGTGCTTAGCCCACTCATTGGAAAGTGCACGGGTAATGCCCATCACGCCGCTTTTGGAAGCGGTGTAGGACGGCACCCGCACGCCGCCCTGGAATGACAGCATGGAGGCAATGTTGACTATTTTGCCGCCCGTGCCTTGGGCGATAAATTGGCGAGCCGCAGCCTGGGCCAGGAAAAACACGTTTTTCAGGTTGAGGTTGACGACATCGTCCCAATCGCTTTCGCTGAAGTTGATCGCATCGGCGCGCCGGATGATGCCGGCGTTGTTCACCAAAATGTCGATGTGGCCTGTCAGCGTTAGCGCTTCCTGCACGATGCCGGGCAGTGCCGAGGTGTCGGAGAGGTTTTTGCGGACATCCAGAAACTTGCGACCCAGGGCTTGCACCTGCGCCATGGTCTGGGTCGGGGCGCTTTGGTTTACGCCCACGATGTCTGCGCCCGCCTGCGCAAGTGCCAGGGCTATTCCCTGGCCCAAGCCAGTGTTACAGCCAGTCACCACGGCTGTGCGGCCCGCAAGTTGGAAGGAGTTCAAAATCATGCGGCTAATCCAGGGCGCGCTTAGCGCAAAGTAGTCATGGCCACGTGGTCCATATCTTTGAAGACTTGGTTCTCACCCACCATGCCCCAGATGAAGGTGTAAGCCTGCGTGCCCACCCCAGAATGAATGGACCAGCTCGGGCTGATCACTGCCTGCTCGTTGCGCACCACCAGGTGGCGTGTCTCGGTGGGCTCCCCCAGCAAATGGATGATGGCGGCGTCCGGGTTCATGTCAAAGTAGAAATACACCTCCATACGCCGGTCATGGGTGTGGCAAGGCATCGTGTTCCAAAGGCTGCCTTTTTCCAGCTGGGTCATACCCATTAAGAGTTGGCAGGTAGGCAACACGTCAGGCACCAAAAATTTGTAGATCGTGCGCCGGTTGCTAGTTTCCGGTGCGCCCAGGGTCTCGGGCGAGGCTTCGGCCAGGGTGACTTTTTTGTGCGGATATGAAGTGTGGGCTGGGGCGCAGTTGAAATACAGTTTGGCGGGAGTCTGTTCGCTGACGCTGGAGAACTCCACCGCTTTGGCGCCGCTGCCGATGTACAGGGCCTCTCGCGGGCCTAGGTCAAAGCTTGTACCGTCGACCAGTACTTTGGCCGCTCCACCGATGTTGATCAGACCCAACTCGCGCCGCTCTAAAAAATAGCTGGTGCCAGTGTGCTTGGCCAGCGATTCGCCGAAAGTCACACTTTTACCCACCGGCATGATGCCGCCCACGATGATGCGGTCGATCTGGCTATAGGTCAGCGTCATTTCGTCGGCCTCAAACATGTTTTCGACCAAAAAGTGGCGGCGCAGGCCATCGGTGTCCAGGGTACGGGCGTGGTCGCTGTGGATGGGTTGACGAATGTCCATGGTGTCTTTAGTCCTTGCAAATGGGGTCAATGAAGCCGCGCGCACTGGAGGGCGGCAAGATAGAGGAACAGTATATCGATTGGCTTAGATTTAACGAACTTATGTTTCAAAAAAAATTAATATAAATAAAAAAATATAAAAACAATGTTTCAATATTTTAAGAATGCCGTGGGTAATTCACTCGATCATGCTCACTGCGCGGGGAAAGGCATGAATTCCTGCATTGCGGACACGTCAATGATGGCGCCGCGGTGCTGGATCACCCGCGCGGCCAATCGGTTGCCATAGGCAGCCGCTAACGCTGGAACCACACTGGCCAGGCGCTGGCACAGGTAGCCGGCAGCGAAGGCGTCGCCTGCGGCGGTGGAGTCGACCACGGTGGACACGGGCTCCGCTGCCACTTGGGTCCACGCGGCGGTGCCCAAGCGCACCAGCGTGGGGGCTTCCCCGCGCTTGACTACTACCTCGCGTGCGGCCAATGCGAACGCATCTTCAACGCTGGCTTGCAAGTCGGCTAGACCAAACAGGGCCTGGTGGTCGTTAGCGGTAATCAACAGCGTATCCGCCACCGCAAATGCACTTAAATACGTGGCCTGCGCAGCTTCCACGCTTTCCCACAATCGGGGGCGGTAGTTGTTGTCAAAGACCACTCTCTTGCCCGCTTGACCTAGCCTGGCAGCAAACTGCAGCACCCGCTGGCGGGCAGCATGCGGCAAGATGGCGAGACTGATGCCGGAAAAATAAAATGCGTCCCACTGTGCGGCCTGCGCTTCCAGCGGCGTTATTTCGATGTCAAAGTAGCTGCGCGCGGCGCTCTCATTACGCCAAAAACTAAAGCTGCGCTCGCCCTGCGCGTCCACCGAAATTTGGTAAATTCCCGGCATCCGTCCAGGAATCTGCCGCACTAGGCCCAGCGCAATCCCGCCTT
>CAMCJY010000253.1 GCA_945875225.1 Comamonas sp. lk
AAACGCGCCAACAAGCAGCGGCTGGCAGACTGGGTGCAGACCAACCTGGGGCTGCAGTTGCCGGTACACGCCATGTTTGATGTGCAGGTCAAGCGCATCCACGAATACAAGCGTCAGCTTCTCAATGTGCTGCATGTGATTGCGCGCTACCAGCGCATCCTGCGCGATCCAGAGGCCAACGAGCTGCCGCGTGTGGTCATCTTTGCCGGAAAAGCGGCCTCGGCCTACCACATGGCTAAGCTCATCATCCAACTCATCAATGACCTTGCCACAACGGTCAACAATGACGCGCGCGTGGGCGACAAGCTAAAAATTGTCTTCATCCCCAATTACAGCGTCAGCCTGGCCGAACGCATCATCCCGGCTGCGGACTTGTCTGAGCAGATTTCTACAGCGGGGACGGAGGCATCCGGCACCGGCAATATGAAGCTCGCGCTTAATGGTGCCTTGACCATCGGTACGCTGGACGGAGCGAATGTAGAAATTCTCGATGGCGTAGGTGAAGACAATATTTTCATCTTCGGTCTGACGACGCCCGAAGTCGCGGCCGCCCGCGCTGCGGGGTACCAGCCGCGCCAGGCTTTGGATGCCTGTCCGGAACTGGAGCAGGTGCTGCTGGCGATCCGCGACGGGGCCTTCAGCCCCGCCGAGCCACAGCGCTATAAAAATATTTATGACGCGTTGGTGAACTGGGGCGACCACTACCTTTTGCTGGCCGATTACCCCAGCTATGTCGCCGCCCAAGACGCCGCTGATGCCGCCTACCGCGACCCTGATGCCTGGGCGCTCAAGACCCTGCATAACATCGCAGCCATGGGCCCGTTTTCAGCGGATCGCACGATTGAGCAGTACGCCCGCGAGATATGGAAAACCATACCGGTTACGGTTTGAGCTTACAGGCCCCCGCTCAGCGCTGCGGCGCGCACTGGAGCATCCCCAGTTCATTACAAATCGCCAGCGTTGGGGCGCTCTGGTTAAGCGTGTAGAAATGCAAGCCCGGCGCGCCACCGGCCAGCAATCGCTCGCACAAGCGGCTCACCACCTCCAGCCCGAAGGCTTGCACCGAGGCCATGTCCTCCCCAAAGCTTTCTAAGCGCTGGTGTATCCAGCGTGGGATTTCCGCGCCGCAGGCCGCCGAAAAGCGCAGTAACTGGCTGGTATTGGCAATCGGCAAGATACCCGGCACCACATCAATATTCAGCCCCAAAGCCGAGGTTTCCTCGATAAAGCGGAAGTAGGCATCGGCGTTGTAAAAGTACTGGGTGATAGCCGAATCGGCCCCGGCGCGCACCTTGGCGGCGTAGGCTTTCACGTCATCCTGCGGGGACGCCGCCTGCGGGTGAGTTTCGGGGTAGCAGGCCACTTCGATATGGAAGTCATTGCCGGTCTCGCGGCGCACAAAGGCCACCAAATCGCTGGCATACGGAAAATCGCCGGGCACATAGTCAGGCGGTAAATCGCCGCGCAAGGCCACCAAATGGCGCACTCCCATGGCTTGCAGAGTTTGCAAATGGGCGCGCACCAAGTCGTGTGTGGCATGGATGCAAGTGAAGTGCGCCGCCGCGCGTTCGCCTTCGCTAGCAAGCTCGGCCACGGTGCGCAGGCTGCCCTCCTGGGTGGAGCCACCGGCACCGTAGGTGACGGAGCAAAAACGCGCTTGTAAAACCGAAAGTTGCTGGCGCACTACGCGCAGTTTGTCAGCGCCTTCCACTGTCTTGGGAGGAAAGAATTCCAGACTGACTGGAACCCGTGGGGTAGAAAACATGGCGTTCTCATTCGCAAAAAATGTCAAGGCCCGGGTACCGGGCGAAGATAAAAAATTCGCGGTTGCCATCGCCACCAGCAATCGGCGATTCGAACCACGCAGTGACCACCAGGCCAAGGGCGGCGCATGCATCACGCAGGCGCTGCTCTACGAAGGGGTACCAAGATGCGTCTTTGACAATGCCGCCTTTACCAACCTGGCCGGGCTGCAGTTCAAACTGCGGCTTGACCAGGGTGAGCAAGCGTCCGCCCGGCTTGAGCAGGGCGAGCACAGCAGGCAAGACCAGGGTTTGCGAGATAAAGGACAGGTCCGCCACGATCAGGTCAAAGGAGGGTGCAAAGGTGTGCACCGCTTGGTCCGTATCGTCAGGGCTCCCCTCACTATCAAACACACCTTGTTCGCCGATGCTGTCTTCGTAGGCTTGCAGCAAATCATCGGCTGTCAAAGCACGCGCATTGACTTTCTCCACACAAAGCACGCGCGGGTCGGTGCGCAACTGCGGATGCAATTGCGCGCTACCCACGTCCACGCCCACTACAGATGCTGCCCCGTGCTGCAATAAGCAGTCGGTAAAGCCTCCGGTGGACTGGCCCACATCCAGGCATGCCATGCCGCTAACGTCCAATTGCACTTGCGCCAAGGCGGCCTCGAGCTTGAGACCACCGCGCGACACATAGCGCGCCTCTGCGGTATTGAGCAGCTTTAGCGGCGCGTCCTCTGGGACCTCGTCGCCATTTTTGAGGACGCGTTTCCACGTATCCCCTTGCTGCCACAGAACCCCATCGGCAATCAGGCGCTGCGCCTGCGAACGGGTGCTGGCATGCTGATGGTGCACCAGCAATTGGTCAATGCGCATTCAGTGGCGCATCAATACCGGTAGCTATCCGCTTTGTAGGGGCCGGCCTTGCTCACGCCGATGTAATCGGCCTGCTCTTTGGTCAGCTCGGTAAGCATGGCGCCGACTTTCTTCAGGTGCAGGCGGGCCACTTTCTCGTCCAGGTGCTTGGGCAGCACATAGACCTTGCCATTTTTGTATTCCTTGGGCTTGGTGAACAGCTCGATCTGGGCGATCGTCTGGTTGGCAAAACTCGCAGACATGACAAAGCTGGGATGGCCGGTGCCGCAACCCAGGTTCACCAAACGGCCTTTAGCCAACAAAATAATGCGCTTGCCAGGGGTTTTGCCTTTGGCCGGGAAGATCACGTGGTCCACCTGAGGCTTGATCTCTTCCCACTTGCAATTGGCCAGGGACTCCACGTCAATCTCGTTGTCAAAGTGACCGATGTTGCAGACGATGGCCTGGTCTTTCATGGCCTCCATGTGCTTGTAGGTAATGACGTTCTTATTGCCGGTGGCGGACACAAAAATGTCGGCTTTGTCGGCGGCGTATTCCATGGTGACGATTTTGTAGCCTTCCATGGCCGCTTGCAAGGCATTGATCGGGTCGATCTCAGTCACCCAGACCTGGGCCGACAGTGCGCGCAAAGCCTGGGCCGAGCCCTTGCCCACGTCGCCATAGCCGGCGACCACCGCAACTTTGCCGGCGATCATCACATCAGTGGCGCGCTTGATAGCGTCCACCAAAGACTCGCGGCAGCCGTACAGGTTGTCAAACTTGCTCTTGGTCACTGAATCATTGACGTTGATGGCACGGAAAGCCAAATCGCCACGGGAGGCCATTTCATTCAAGCGCAACACGCCCGTGGTGGTCTCTTCGGTCACACCGATGATGTTTTTCAGGCGACGGCTGTACCAGGTGGGGTCCAACTTGAGCTTGGCTTTGATGGAGTTGAAGAGGCACACCTCTTCTTCGCTACCCGGCTTGGCCAGCAGCTTGCTGTTTTTCTCGGCCTTCGTACCCATATGCATCAAGAGCGTGGCGTCGCCACCGTCGTCCAAAATCATGTT
>CAMCJY010000254.1 GCA_945875225.1 Comamonas sp. lk
ATCTCATAACGGCACCTCCCCCTGGGCACAGTCGGTTTGGCAAAAAACATCCCAGGGCATGATGGGACAGGAGCTGACCCGCTCAAATTCGGCGACAACGGCCAGCAAATCGCGGTCTCCAGTCCCCGAAGCGCAACGGGCATCATGCCAAACTGGAGCTGCGGCTACAGCGTCAGCGGTTTGAGCTTCAAGCGTTTGGCATTATTTGCCATGACGCTGTCCAACGTAATAAGGCCTGTGGCACGGGCGCCTATGGCGCAGGCCAGGTGCAGCGCATCACCGGCGCGCAAGGAAGCGCTTACATCCTTGCACAGCGTGGCGGCCTGGTGAAAATGGCCAGGTTCAACTGGCAGCAATTGCAAGTCATTGGCGCACATGCGTTCAAACTGCGCCCAAGCGGTATGCGCTTGCTCCGCTGTCAATTGCCCGGTGCGCTGTTTGATGCCCAAAGCGCTGGCAAATTCGGTGACGCACCAGGCGGCGCTTGCGATGTCGTCGGTACAGGCGGCGTACCACTTGTGCGCTTGGGCTGTTTTGGCTTCATGGGTGCATAGCGCGACCATCACGCTGGTATCCACGTACAGCATCAATAGCGCGCCTCTTGGCGCAATTGCTCTATCACCGGGCTACCCAGCGGCATGTCTTGGGTGTCGCGCGCCAATTCTTGGGCAAAAGCTTTACGGTTCCAACGCGAGGGCGCACTCAGGTGCAATGCGCCGTCGGTTCCCAGTTGGGCTTGCAGTTGGTCGCCTTCTTTCAGGCCGGTTTGGCGCACATAGGCGGCGGGGATGCGTACCGCAAGGCTATTACCCCATTTGGCAACTTGCAGGTTCATAGTGGCTCCAAAAGATATACATTATTGTAGATCTATTTTCAACTTGCAATGCCCGGGTTCGCCCTAGCCCCACGCCAAATCCATCCGCTCCAGCCCATGAAAGTGGTACACATCTTTGACCACCGGCCGGTGCGCCAGACGCAAGCCGGGCAGTCGGGCAAAAAGGATGGGCAGCGCGATTTGCAACTCCAGTCGCGCCAGCGGCGCGCCGATGCAAAAGTGGATGCCAGCACCAAAGGACAGGTTGGCCCCTTGCTTGCGCTGCGGCATAAAGCGCAGGGGCTCGGTAAATTGCAGCGGGTCCAGGTTGGCGGCGGCCAGGATGAGCCCCATGCTTTGGCCTTTTTGGATGTGCACGCCTTCGGCCAGTGGCACGTCTTCCAGCGCGTAGCGCGAAAAAATATGCACTGGGGCGCAAATGCGCAGGCACTCTTGCACGGTGGCAAGGGTTGCGGCTTCGTCGGCAAACAAGGTGGCCGGGTCCAACCCGCTGTCCAGGATGGTGGTGACAGCGTTGCCGATTTGGTGCACCGTCGCTTCGTGCCCGGCGTTGAGCAGCACGATGATGGTGGAGACCAGTTCTTCATCGCTCATAAACGTGCCAGAGCGGTCGCTGCGGATCATGTTGCTGATCAGGTCCTCTTGCGGCTGGCTGCGGCGCTGCGCGATCAGGCCGCGCACATAGGCGGCAAATTCGCCTGCCGCCTGGTTGGCGGCCAGCTCGTCGGCCCGCGTGCGGCCAAACATATACATGCGCACATAGTCATGCGACCAGCGCAGCAGCTGTGGGCCCATGGCCTCAGGCACGCCCAGCAAGCGCGCAATGATGGTGACCGGGATGATGTCAGCAAACGCGCTGAGTAACTCAACATGGCCCTGGTTTGCAAAGCAGTCGGTCAAGGCATGCGCCAGCGTGGCAATTTGCGGGCGAAAGCGTTCTATCTGCCCCGACACAAAAGCGCGATTGACCATGGTGCGCAGGCGCGTGTGCTCGGGCGGCTCCAGTGACAACAGCGACCATTGCTCGGCCTGATCAAAGTCGCGCAGATGCGGCGCGGGCTGGGGCAGACCCAACTCCTGGCGCGTGGCCACATGCAGTATCTGCCGGCCAAAGCGCTTGTCGCGTAACAAGCTGTTGACTTGTGCATAGCCGCAGCAAAACCACTGCGCCTGCTCTTGCCAGTAAAACAAGGGGCATTGCGCGAGCAAAGCAGCGTAGGCCGCGTTAGGGTTTTGATAAAAAGCCGGGTCGCGCGCGTCAAGCGACACGCGGCGGCTGGCGGCGTCTATGCGCAGGTAGGACATTTGCATGAAAACGGCCTGACCGAAAGTGCGCGCCGCGTGGTGCGGTATTTAAAAATGAATCACCGTGCGAATCGACTTGCCTTGGTGCATCAAATCAAAAGCTTCGTTGATACGCTCTAGCGGCATGGTGTGGGTGACAAAGGCGTCAAGCGCGATTTCGCCACGCATGGCTTGCTCGACCATGCCAGGCAATTGGGTGCGGCCTTTGACGCCACCAAAAGCACTGCCGCGCCAGACGCGACCGGTAACCAGTTGGAAGGGCCGCGTGCTGATCTCCTGCCCGGCACCGGCTACGCCGATGATGATGCTCTCACCCCAACCTTTGTGACAACACTCCAGTGCGGCACGCATGACCTGCACATTGCCTATGCACTCAAAGCTGAAGTCCACACCGCCATCGGTCATCTCCACGATAACTTCTTGAATCGGTTTGTCAAAGTCACGAGGGTTGATGCAGTCGGTGGCGTCCATGGTTCGGGCCAGATCGAATTTACCGGGGTTGGTGTCTATGCCGATGATGCGCCCTGCCCCAGCCAGGCGCGCACCTTGCACCACGGCCAGGCCGATGCCGCCCAGACCGAAGACAGCCACCCTATCGCCAGCCTTCACTTTGGCGGTGTTGCTAACGGCGCCCAGGCCGGTGGTGACGCCGCAGCCCAGCAAACATACTTTTTGCGGGTCAGCCGCCGGGTTGATTTTGGCGAGGGACACTTCAGCCACCACGGTGTATTCGCTAAAGGTACTGGTGCCCATGTAATGGAATAGCGGCTGGCCTTGGTAGCTCAGGCGCGAGGTGCCGTCGGGCATCACGCCACGTCCCTGGGTGGCGCGCACGGCCTGGCACAAATTGGTTTTGCCCGACAAACAAAATTTGCACATGCGGCATTCAGCGGTGTACAGCGGAATCACATGGTCCCCCGGCGCCACGCTGGTGACGCCCTCGCCCACCTCTACCACGATGCCCGCGCCCTCGTGGCCCAGCACCGCCGGGAACAAGCCCTCGGGGTCATCGCCGGACAAGGTGTAGGCGTCGGTGTGGCACACGCCGGTGTGGGTGATGCGCACCAGCACTTCACCCGCGCGCGGCGGCGCGACATCGATCTCCACCACTTGCAAAGGCTGATTCGCCCCAAAGGCCACTGCGGCGCGTGATTTCATATTCATCTCCGGTAAGGGGATGGAATATAGCGCCAAGTGGCCCGAGACTACACCGCAGCCAGCGCCTGATTCAGGTCATCTTTCAAGTCGTCAATATGTTCAATGCCTACGCACAAACGCACCGTGTCTTCACTGACGCCAGAATGAAGTCGTTCCTCGGGCGACATCTGGCGGTGTGTGGTCGATGCCGGATGCGTGGCCAGCGAGCGAACGTCACGGAATTTTTTGCCGGCAGTGGCTGCAGTCACAAAAGTGCCATACCAGTCACCTAGCATCCGCTCGGCTTTACAAAATACGCCGCCCTCATCACCCCAAACAAACCTTCCCGGAGCACCGCCCGTATGATCAGCAAACGAGTTTTTTCA
>CAMCJY010000255.1 GCA_945875225.1 Comamonas sp. lk
AAAAAGAGCGCAGCGTCAAGCCCGCTTCGCCCAAGGTTTTGCGCAGTTCGACCTGGCCCTGTCGGGCAAAGTCAATCACCGCTGGCCGTACCGCCCACATCGACAAGGCTACGCTGTCCCCGCCCAGGAGGTCGGCTTGCAGCCACAACTCGCCATAGTCGCGGCTATTGGAGTGCATGTTCACGGTGTAGCGGGACTCCTCGTCCTCGCTGGCGCGCTTGCGCTCAAAAGCCAGTTCGACCGGGGTGTGGTCCATAAAGGGCAGCACCACGGTCATAGACATCTGGCCCAAATGCTGCGCCTGCATGGCTGAAAGCTGGGCGGCGTCCAGGTCGGCTATGGCCCGTTTGACCTGGTGCATACCGGCGGTGTCTTCTTCGCTTTTGTCCTCCATCAGGGACAAGAGCTTGTGCAGCAGGGGCTTGAGGTCGTTGGGCGCCGGGTTGCGGATACGCGGCAAGCTGGTCTCCGAGCCCAGCGCTGCACGCAGTGCGGCACTGATCGCTTCGGGGCTGAGTTTTTCCATGCTCAGGCGCATGTTTTGCAACTGGGTTTGCAATTGCGCCTGTACTTCGGGCTGCTTGGTCACTTTGGATAGCAAGGCGTCGAGCCCGCCGGGTTTGAGCAAGTCGCGCACCTCGGCCATGCCGGGCTTGCGGTACATCAGGCTGCCTAGGCGGGAAAACTTACCCTCGCTCGGGCTCACCGGCGTCCAGGCCAAGCCCGCCAAGGCGCTGGCCTGCAGGTTTTGCACCGCGACCACCGGGTTGCTCGGCGGCGTGGCCGGGGCGGAGAGGCTTTGCGGGTTGCGTTCCTGCGCTTTGTCGTTGAGCGCATTGGGGTTAGCTTGGGGCTGGTTGCTCACGGCCCGCGCTTGCGCGTCGATCATGGTGGGCAGGCCGGGGTTGCTATAGGCACTGGCTTTGCCATTGATCAGCACCAGGGCCACGCTGCCATCCGGGTTGGCTTGGGTTTTGAAGCTCAGGCGCTGGCCGACTTCCCAGCCTGGCACCTGGGCGATGCCCACTTGCCGGCCACGCAGCATCAGCACCATTTCGTCGGCGCGCGATTGCACCGTGGCTTGCACGATCTGCCCATCGCGCAGGTTCAGGGCCCGCGCAACGATGGCCTCTACCAGGGTGGGCGAAGCGGGCCCTTGGGGGAAAACCGGATTGATGCGTACCGGCTGCGCCGACGCATCGCCAACGGGGATCACGGAAACTGCACCCAGCGCTTACGCTCTTCGGGCGTGGACTGGGCCGCACGGGGGGCAGTTTCGCCGGGCGCGGCCATCGGTGTAACGGTGGCCAGCACGCTGCGCAGCAGCATGTCGTGGTCGGGCAGGTTTAGCGTGGCGCCAGTACGCAGCTTGGGCAACTTGGGCGGCTTGCCAGCGACGATGGCTTGCGGGTTTTGGTCGATAAAAGCCTGGCGCAGGATGGTCATGCTGAGCGGGCTGGAGCCCATGGTTTTGGCGATGACCTGGTCTAGCGTTTCGCCGGCTTTGGGCTTGTAGGTTTTTGCCGCAGGGGTGGCGATGCTGGCAGCAGGCTTGGGTGTTGCCGCTTCGCTGGCAGCGTGCGCCAAAGGCGCAAGGGCGCATAGGGCGTACAGCGCCATTACACAGGCTAGGCCTGTGCTCAAGGGTCGCAGGGGCGGTGTAAATAGCATCGTAGGGGCAACTGGCAGATCAGCGCAAAGCTTAGCACGACGGCCCCAGGGGCTTAGCGCGCGTCCTCGGCGGACCATGCGGCCCAGCGTCTCTGCACATTTTGGGCAGGTCCGGCGGTTGGCGTCAGTTGCGCGTAGTGCTCGGTAACGTACTGGACTTTGGCCATCACCGTGTTGGCGGTATTGCCCGCCTCTAGCGCCCGCTGTGGCAGCTTGCCCGCGTCAGCCAGCACCCAGGTATCGCCGACGCGCAAGCCAGCGGCGGCGCCCAGGTTGATGCGAAATTGTTTGCCCAGCGCCTGCGTGACTTCGCCGACCACTGTTTGGCACACCATGGTTTTATACAGTTCCAGGGCCGCGTTTTCCGCCAGTTGCAAAGCCTGGGTGCGCGCGCTGTTGCTGAGCTGGGCGATGCCCCAGTTTGCATCCTGCGCTACCAAGGTCATGGGCGTGTTCAAGAGCAAGACCGGCTTGGTCTGGTTGCGAGCAACCAAGCGCATTTGTAATTCAACGCGCACCATAGCTGGCATATTAAAAGCCCAGTTGGTGCGCGGTAGGGCGCGGGCGCTTTCTTCAGCCAGCATGGGGCGGCGTTCGGCGGCGTTGGTCCATCCTTCGTTGGACTCCTCCGATCGCGGTAGCGCGACAACCGTCAGGTCTAAACGCCAGGGCATGTCATCCGCGCCGGCGCTAAGCAAGGCTTGTTCATAGCCGCTGCGCCCTTCGGTGTGGGGTTTAGGGGCAATGCGCCACAGGGCTGCGCTGGCACCGGTACTAGTTAATTGCCCCAGCCAATGGCTGCGCAATTCTTCCAATAGGTTCTGCTCCTCGGCAGAAAATCGGCCGCTGACATTCCATTGCAGCCCCAGCAGGTGTTGCAAGCGGCTGGCGCTTGCCGGTTTGCACGCAGGCTCTGCTTTTTTGCCATCGGCCATCGCTTGCGCGCTGCCCTTGCCATACAGCTCTTGCCATTGCAATTTAGCGCTGGCTTCGCCTTGGCTGTCGGTGGTGTAGCCGACGACGCGCACACCGCGCACTTCCACGCCGGAGTGAAAGCTGCTGCTTTCGCGCAGCACGCCTTGGGCGTCAATCCATTGGGTGGCGCTGACTTTGGTGGGACCTTCCAGCGCGGTTTCCACCAGGCTTTTACGAATGGCTTCGAGCTTTTCCTCCAAGCTGAGGTTTTGCGCCCACACGCCTGCGCCGCTGGCGAAAAGCAGCAGCGCAAGGAGGAGGGCGGATAGGCGACGCATGGTGGTTTGGCTGGCTTTGTTTTATGGATCAGCGGCTTTTCGCTGTCAGCTGGGTCAGATACAACATGCGCAAGTCCTGCACCGTGCTTTTGTCCAGCGTGAGAGTGGTTTCGTAGGTGTCGTCGCCGCTGGGCGTGATGCTGACCAGGGTGGCGCCGTAAATCACGCCTTCCACTTTGCTGCGGAAGGTGTCGTTTTGAACCACCATGTCGGCTACCGTGGCGGTGGCGTCCAAGCGCAGTCCATAGACCTGCTCGGCCAGCGAGCGGTAGGCGTCGAGCTTGGCCGCGCGGATCGCCATCAGGCGTTGCTGTGCGGGCGTTTTGCTGTTTTGCACACTGATGACGGCATAGCCCGTAGCAGTCAGGCTTTCGCGTCTTTCAACCAGCGGCAAATTCGGCACCAGCAATTCACTGGGCACCTTGACCATGGCAGGGCGCACGCTGGCTGCTTTGTCTTGCGTGCCATTGGCGGCGGCGGGTTGGTCCCAGCTAAAGCCGCCTAGTAAATCTTGCAATGGCGCAACCTGGCATGCGCTCAGGGCGATGGCGGCGAGGGCGATGGAGATTAATTTAATAGCTTGCATGCTCAATCCTTGTAGATGGTCCATCTGTGTATCGGCACAAGCACCCAAAGCTTGAGCTTGGGGGGCTGGGTGTAGGCCGCCAGCGCGGGGCTTTTGGTTGCTCATGC
>CAMCJY010000256.1 GCA_945875225.1 Comamonas sp. lk
TGCGCGCCGCATCCGTCACGCTGGACGACAAATACACCCTAGCTGCCGGCCAGGCTTTTATGAGTGGCGTCCACGCTCTGGTGCGCTTGCCCATGATGCAGCGCGTGCGCGACCTGGCAGCGGGCAAGAATACCGCGGGCTTGATCAGCGGCTACCGTGGCTCGCCTTTAGGCAGCTACGACCAGTCGCTGGCCAAAGAAAAAAAACGCTTGCTGGAGCACCATGTGCACTTTCAGCCCGGCGTGAATGAGGAGCTGGCCGCCACTGCCTTATGGGGCACGCAGCAACTGGGTTGTGCGCCACCGGGCAGCAATAAATACGACGGCGTGTTTGGCATCTGGTACGGCAAAGGCCCGGGCGTGGACCGTTGCTCGGATGTGTTCAAGCACGCCAATATGGCCGGCACCACACCCTGGGGCGGCGTGATCGCCGTGGCCGGTGACGATCATGTATCCAAAAGCTCGACGGCGGCGCACCAGAGCGACCATATTTTTAAGGCCTGCGGCACGCCGGTGTTTTTCCCGGCCAGCGTGCAGGACATTTTGGATTTGGGCGTACACGCCTTCGCCATGAGCCGCTACGCCGGTGTCTGGGCGGGCATGAAAACGATTCAGGAAATCGTCGAATCCAGCGCAGCGGTGGATGTGGACCCGCAGCGCGTCAAGATACTGATGCCCAGCGATTTTGAAATACCCGCAGGCGGTGTCCATATCCGCTGGCCCGATGGCGCGCTGGACCAGGAGGCGCGGCTGTTTGATACCAAATGGTATGCCGCGCTGGCCTATGTGCGTGCCAACCGGCTTAACCACAATGTCATCGAAGGGCCCAATGACCGCTTGGGCCTAATGGCCAGCGGCAAGGCTTATAACGACACGCGCCAGGCTTTGCTCGACTTGGGCCTGGACGATGCGACTTGCCGCCGCGTGGGCATACGCCTGCACAAGGTAGCGGTGGTCTGGCCGCTGGAGGCGCAACTGACGCGCGAATTTGCCAGCGGCTTGCAAGAGATTTTGGTGGTCGAGGAAAAGCGCCAGGTTATTGAATACCAACTCAAAGAAGAGCTATACCACTGGCGCGCCGATATGCGCCCGCGCGTGGTGGGTAAGTTCACCGTGTCCGATGACGCGGCCAGCCCCTACGGCATTGGCGGCGAATGGTCGGGCCCGGAGCCCTCGGCCAACCGCTTGCTGCGCGCCAACGCGGATTTGTCGCCCGCCATGATTGCACGCGCGATTGCGCAACGCCTCACTGCGCTGGGTGTAGATGCCGATGTGCGCGCCCGCATGGATGCGCAATTGGCGATTTTGGACGCCAAAGAAAAGTCCATGCAAGCCTTGGCATTGGGCGCGCCGCTGGCCGAGCGCCAGCCCTGGTTTTGCTCGGGCTGCCCGCACAACACCTCCACCCGGGTGCCCGAAGGCTCACGCGCCATGGCCGGTATTGGTTGTCACTTTATGACCTTGTGGATGGACCGCTCCACCACCGGCTTTACCCAAATGGGCGGCGAAGGCGTGCCCTGGATCGGACAGCAGCCTTTTGTGAACGACGCGCATATCTTTGCGAATCTGGGCGATGGCACTTACTTCCATAGCGGCCTGCTGGCGGTGCGCCAGTCGATTGCGGCGGGCGTGAACATCACCTACAAAATTTTGTACAACGACGCCGTCGCCATGACCGGCGGCCAGCAAGTGGGCGAGCGCGCCGAGGGACACAGCGTGATCCAGATCGCACAAAGCATGCGGGCCGAAGGTGCGCAGCGCATTGTGGTGGTGACCGACGAGCCCCAAAAATACGATGGTGTGCAAGGCCTGCCCGAAGGCGTGGCCGTAGAGCACCGTGACAGCCTGGATGCGGTGCAGCGCGTGATGCGAGAGATTAAAGGCACTACGGTCATCATTTACGACCAAACCTGCGCCACCGAAAAGCGCCGCCGCCGCAAGCGCGGCACCATGGTAGACCCGGCCACGCGAGTGGTGATTAACGAGTTGGTCTGCGAAGGCTGCGGCGACTGCGGCGTGCAAAGCAATTGCGTGAGTGTGGAGCCGCTAGAAACCGAGTTAGGCCGTAAGCGGCGTATCAACCAAAGCACTTGCAACAAAGATATTTCTTGCGTCAAAGGTTTTTGCCCTAGCTTTGTCACCGTGGAAGGTGGCAAATTACGCAAGAAGCAAAGTTCTGCGCAGTCCACTAGCAGCGGTCCGGCTGCCGGTCTGCCCGAACCTGCGGTATTCGATTTGCAACAAGCGCATGACGGCGTCTGGGGCTTGGTAGTAGCGGGCGTGGGCGGTACGGGCGTGATCACCATTGGCCAGTTGCTGGGCGTGGCAGCGCACATCGAAGGCAAGGGCATCGTCACGCAAGACGCCGGCGGCCTGGCGCAAAAAGGCGGCGCCACTTGGAGTCATGTGTTGATCAGCCAAAGCCAGGACGCGATACGCACCACCCGCGTGGGCATGGCCTGCGCGGATTTGGTGATCGGCTGCGACCCTATCGTCACCGCTGGCAAAGAAACCAGTATGCGCCTGCGCGCCGGGCGCAGCCGCGTGGTGCTCAATAGCCACAGCCAACCTACTGCCGCTTTTGTGCAAAACGCGAACTGGAGCAACCCCGGCGAAGCCTGTATCGCCGCCATTGGCGCCACTTTGCAAGACCCGCAATCACTAGGCTGCGTAGATGCCGAAGCCATCGCCACCGAGTTGCTGGGCGACAGCATTTTTACCAACCCGGTGCTGTTGGGCTATGCCTGGCAAAAGGGCTGGATACCGCTGGGGCAGGATGCGCTCTTGCAAGCCATGTCGCTCAATGCCGTGGCGGTGGAAAAAAACCAAGCCGCCTTCCATTGGGGCCGCCTCGCAGCGCACGACCCGGCGGCGGTGCAGCGCAGCCTGCTGCCCGCGCAAACCGTGCAACTGGTGCGCAAGCAAGCGCCCACCTCGCTCGATGCGCTGATAGAGCACCGCGCTACTTTTTTGACCGGCTACCAAAACGCCGCCTACGCGCAAAGCTACCGCGACTTTGTAGCCAAGGTGCGCAGCGCCGAAAGCACGCTTGGAGCCCAAGCCGACGCCAAAGAGTTACCGCTAAGCGGCGCGGTGGCGCGCTACCTGTTCAAGCTAATGGCCTACAAAGACGAATACGAAGTGGCGCGGCTGCACAGCGACCCGGCGTTCAAGGAAAAAATCACTGCGATGTTTGAAGGCGACTACCAAGTCCACTACCACCTGGCGCCGCCACTGTTGGCGAAGAAAGATGAAAAAGGCCGCCTCCTCAAACAACGCTTTGGCCCCTGGATGGGCTTGGGCTTTCGCTTGCTGGCGCCACTCAAGGTGTTGCGCGGCACCGCGCTGGATATTTTTGGCTATAGCGAAGAGCGCCAAGGCGAACGGGCCCTGGTGCACAACTACCAGCAAACCCTGGAGCGCATGCTGGTAGAACTAAGCCGCACCACCCTGCCCGACGCCCTGCGCTTTGCCAAACTGCCTGAAGAGATTCGCGGCTTTGGGCATGTGAAGGCGCGGCATATTGCGGCGGTAAAACCTAGCTGGGAAGGGCTGGGTGGGGAGTTGCCTTAAGGTGACGCCCGCAGGCAGC
>CAMCJY010000257.1 GCA_945875225.1 Comamonas sp. lk
TTAATATTTATCTTTATTTTTGTCACTTCATAGTGAATAACTCAGTCATGACCCCACCCGTTGCCAGCCTGGACCGTACCGACCTGAAGATCCTACGCGTCTTGCAGGAAGACGGGCGCATTTCCAACCTCAAGCTGGCCGAGGCGGTAGCCTTGTCGCCCACCGCCGTACTGGCGCGGGTGCAGCGCCTGGGCAAAGAGGGCTTTATCCTGGGCTACCAGGCGCACCTGAACCCGGCCAAGTTGGGCGCCGGGTTGATGGTATTTGTGGAAGTCCTGCTGGACCACACTACACCGCATGTGTTTGAAGCCTTCAAAGCCGCGGTGCAAGTGCGCCCCGAAATCATGGAATGCCACATGGTGGCAGGCGGCTTTGACTACCTGCTCAAAACCCGCATGGCCGACATGGCCACCTACCGCGACTTCGCCGGCACCGTGCTGTGGCAACTCCCCGGCGTGCGCGAGACCCGCACCTACGCGGTAATGGAAGAAGTGAAAAACAGCACGCATATTCCACTGAAGGGATGATGGGCCGGTAGCCCCGGCGTGCGACCAGGTCAATTGCTAATGGCTGCATACGCCAACGCAATAGCCGAGGCCAGGCGGGCGTTGTTCAATACCAGCGCGATGTTGGATGTCAAGCTGTCGCCGCCGGTGAGTTCGTTCACACGGGCCAGCAAGAAAGGGGTGCTGGCTTTGCCGCTAGCTGCCTGTGGTGTGGCCCAGCACAGCCCCGCATACACTCCACCCGTCGCCATTTCCTCCCCGTACCCCATGGCTCTTGACCTCCTGCCTCGACTCCAAGTACAGCGCCAGCTGCAAACCGCAGCCGCCATGCTCACCTTTGCCCTGCTGGTCTGCCCACTGGCCGCACAGGCCGCACCGCAGTTGCAGTGCAGCTTTGACGTGAACTCCGAAACCCACCAAAAGACCTTTGGCGTGGTGACCGACCCCTACACCACCGAAGCGGTGGCCATTGGCAACCGCTTTCGCTTCAAGGCCATCTTGCTCGCTGCCGGGCCAGATGCCGGGGGCGCGGCCAGCCTGGAGAGCATTAATTTGTACGTGTACTACAACACCCGCCGCCAGCCTATGATCATGCAGCACACGCGCTTTTTACAACCCGTGGCGCAGACCACGCCCAAGCCTGATGCCCTGACCGGCCGGGTTTCTTTGTACTCTCCGCTACTGGGCAAAGAGCTGCAATACCAATGCGCCCTGGCCGAGGTGGCGCCATGATGCACCGCACACTTTTTTCGGCGCTGGCTGCCGGCGCGTTGCTGCTGGCCTTTGCTGCACCACCGGTGCTGGCGGCAGAGCCTGGCACAGGGCAAAACGCCGTCACACTGGCCAAAACCAAAGCACACGCCAAAAAGCCGCACCATGGCAAAGCGCCCCACCCAGCCAAGGCGCACCAGGACTCCGCAGCGCGCAGGCCCGATACCCAAGGGCCACTGTCTCTCGTGGTCGTGGGCGACATCATGCTGGAAGACGGACCCATGGACGCCATGCGCAAAGGGCAGGACCCGTTTGCCGGCTTTGCCAGTTTGTTTGCCGGGGCCGACATTCGCATCGGCAATCTGGAATGCGTTGTCGCCACCACCGGCAGCCCGGAGGACGACAAGCCCAATGTGTTTCGGGTGCATCCGCGCGCCTTGAAATACATAAAGCGCCACTTTGACGCGGTGGGCCTGGCCAACAACCATTCAGGCGACTTTGGGCCGCAGGCCTTTGCGCAAATGCTGGGCTTGCTCAAGCACAACCAACTCGGCGTCTATGGCGGCGGCATGAACCTGGCCGAGGCGCACACGCCCTGGATCATTGAGCGCAAAGGTGTGCGCGTGGCTATCCTTGGTTATGACGAGTTTCAACCGCGGAGTTTTGAAGCCGATACCGACCGGCCCGGCGTGGCCTGGAGCGAGGATTCACAAGTGCTGCGCGACATCCGCACCGCCCGCACCGTACACAAGGCCGATGTGGTGATTCCGGTGATGCACTGGGGCTGGGAAGACCCCATCGCCAACGACCGCCAGCGCCAGTTAGCCCGCCTGATGATCGACGCCGGCGCCGATGCGGTGATCGGCGGCCACCCGCACCAATTGCAAGATACCGAGCGCTACAAAGGCAAACCAATTTTTTACAGCCTGGGCAATTTTGTTTTCGACGGCTTCCCGCTACCGATCAACTACCTAGGCTGGGCCTTGCGCATGGAGCTGGACAAAACCGGGGTGCAAAACATAAAAGTCCACGTCTCCCACATCGGCCCCACCGGCTTGCCCAAACCCGGCAAGGTGCTGGCAGACCCGACGCTGCGCTAGTCCTACACAGGAAAGGCTTTAGCACTTCCACCATGACTTACACCACCATCGCCCGCGACCGCCTGCCCGCTCTGTTGGCGCGCATGCCCAAAGCCGAATTGCATATCCATATCGAAGGCTCTTTAGAGCCGGAGCTGATATTCGCCCTGGCCGAGAAAAACGGCATCACGCTCAGCTACCCCAGCGTAGAGGCTTTGCGCGCAGCCTATGCTTTTACCGACTTGCAAAGCTTTTTAGATTTGTACTACGCCGGTGCCTCGGTGCTGATCGAAGAAGACGATTTTTATCGCATGGCTATGGCCTACTTCGCGCGAGCGCAGGCCGACCATATCGTACATGCCGAGTTATTTTTTGATCCGCAAACCCATACCGAGCGCGGGGTAAGCATGGGCGCGGTGATCCAAGGGCTGGCCCGGGCCTGCGCTGACGCTAAAGCCCAATATGGCATCAGCGCCAGCCTGATCCTGTGCTTTTTGCGGCACTTGTCCGAAGCATCTGCCTTCGATACTTTGGAGGCTGCCTTGCCCTACCGCGCGCACTTTATCGGCGTGGGCCTGGACTCGGGAGAACGTGGCAACCCACCCGAAAAATTTGCCCAGGTGTTTGCCAAGTGCCGCGCGCTGGGCCTGCGCATCGTGGCCCATGCCGGCGAGGAAGGACCGCCGGCCTATATCGAAAGTGCGCTCGATGTTTTGCACGTGGAGCGCATAGACCACGGCGTGCGCTGCGCAGAAGACCCTGCGCTGGTGCAGCGCCTGGCCGCCAGCGGCATGCCGTTGACCGTGTGCCCGCTGTCCAACGTGAAGCTCTGTGTGTTCAACACCATGCAAGAGCACAACCTGGCCACACTGCTGCATGCCGGGCTGTGCATCACCCTCAACTCGGACGACCCGGCCTATTTTGGTGGCTATCTGCTCACCAATTTTGAAGCCGTGTTTGCCGCGCTGCCGCAACTGAGCGGGCAGGATGCTTGGCAACTCGCGCGCAACAGTATTGACGCTAGCTTTGCGGCTGATGTGGACAAAGCTAATTGGCGCGCGCAACTGGATGCGGTGTTTCAGGAGGCGCTGGCATAGTCGCCCTCCGAAGGATCAATGCTCGCCGTGCTGGTGCACTTTTGCACCAGCAGGCGCGATTTGAGACACCGGCACTTTGATGTCCAAACTGCTTTCCAAACCTTTGGGGTCTTTGAAGCGCAGGGTCAGGGGAATCGTTGTGTCTTTTTGCAGCGGCAGCTTCAAGTCCATCAGCATGACGTGAA
>CAMCJY010000258.1 GCA_945875225.1 Comamonas sp. lk
ACACCATCATCGACGGTGGCAACTCCAACTACCAAGACGACGTGCGCCGCGCCAAGGCGCTGAAAGAAAAAGGCATACGCTATATCGACGTGGGCACCAGCGGCGGCGTTTGGGGCCTGGACAGGGGCTATTGCATGATGATCGGCGGCGACAAAGCCGCTTTTGACCACCTAGACCCAATCTTCAAAACCTTGGCGCCTGGCGTTGGCACCATCGAAAAAACCCCTGGCCGTGAAGACCGCAAGTCCACGGCCGAAGATGGCTACCTCTACACCGGTCCGGCCGGATCGGGCCACTTTGTGAAGATGGTGCACAACGGTATTGAATATGGACTGATGCAGGCCTACGGCGAGGGCTTGGACATTCTGAAAGGCGTCAATCAGGAAAGCATTCCCGCCGAGCGGCGCTACGATCTGAACTTAGCTGACATTACCGAACTCTGGCGCCGGGGCAGCGTGGTTTCCTCTTGGTTGTTGGATCTGACGGCTATTTCCCTGGCCGAGGACCCGGAGCTCGCTTCTTACTCCGGCTATGTGGAAGACTCGGGTGAAGGCCGCTGGACTATCCAGGCCGCTATCGAAGAGGCGGTGCCCGCCGACGTGTTGACCGCCGCCCTGTACACCCGCTTTCGCTCGCGCAAGGACCACACTTTTGCAGAAAAAGTGCTCTCGGCCATGCGCAAGCAGTTTGGCGGCCACAAAGAGCCGGGCAAAGCTTAAGGACACCCTGTGGCACAAGACATCGAACACGAAAAAACGCCGCACGGCGAACGCGCCCCCTCTTGTACCGTCGTCATTTTTGGCGCTGGTGGCGACTTGACCAAGCGCTTGCTCATGCCAGCGCTCTACAACCTGGCCCGCACCAACCTGCTTCCCAGCAACTTCGCCCTCATCGGCGTAGACCGGCTGGAAATGAGCGACCATGACTTTCGTGGTCATGTAGAGGAATCGGTGCGCGCTTTTGCCGCCGACAAGCACTATGCCCAAACGCTGGACGAAGCCAATCTGCAGCGCTTACTCGCCAGCATGACGTATTTGTCTGCCGACTTCGGGGCCGCCGCCTCGTATGCCGAACTGGGCAAGCGCCTGGAGGCGGTCAAGACCAGCCACCAGGTCAACGACAACGTCATGTTTTACCTGGCCGTCGGCGCACGCTTTTTTGGCGGCATCGTGGACCAGCTCGGTGCATCCGGCCTGGTCACTGAGACCAACCAACAATGGCGCCGCGTGGTGGTGGAAAAGCCCTTCGGCAGCGACCTGGCCTCCGCACAGGCGCTCAATACCCAGTTGCGACACAGCCTGGCCGAGTCGCAGATCTACCGCATGGACCACTTCCTGGGCAAGGAAACCGTGCAAAACATCATGTTGATGCGCTTTGCCAACGGCATCTTTGAGCCACTGTGGAACCGCGACCATATCGACCATGTGCAAATTACGGTGGCCGAAACCGTCGGCGTAGAAAAGCGCGCTGCGTTTTACGAAACCACTGGCGCTATGCGCGACATGGTGCCCAACCATGTATTCCAACTGGTGGCGCTCACCGCCATGGAGCCACCCGCATCGTTTGACTCCGACGCGGTGCGCAATGAAAAAACCAAAGTGCTGCAGTCGGTGCACCGTGTCGACGCCGTCACCGACAGCGTGCGCGGCCAATACAGCGCGGGCAGCCGCGACGGGCAAGCGTTAGCAGGCTACTTGCAAGAAGAAGGTGTCCACCCCAGCAGCAAAACCGAGACCTATGTCGCCCTCAAACTGGGCATAGACAACTGGCGCTGGGCTGGCGTGCCCTTTTACCTGCGCACCGGCAAGGCCATGGACAAGCGGCAAAGCGAGATCGTCATCCAGTTCAAGCGCCCGCCGTTTTCGCTTTTCCGCGACACCGCGACCGAAGCCCTCACGCCCAATGCATTGGTCATCAAGTTGCAACCGGACGAAGGCGCGATGCTGACCTTCGGCGCCAAAATCCCCGGCCCGAAGATCGAAATTGGCCAGGTGCACATGGACTTTCACTACAAGGACTATTTCCAAAACGCGCCCAGCACCGGCTATGAAACCCTGATTTACGACTGCATGATCGGCGATGCCACCCTGTTCCAGCGCTCTGATAGCGTCATGGCCGGATGGGACATCGTGCGGCCCCTGCAGGAATACTGGGCCGACCCCAAAGCTCCGATGGCCCACTACGCTGCTGGCTCCGAGGGCCCGGCAGCGGCAGACGAACTGCTGGGGGCCAGCCACCGCGCCTGGCGCACATTGGCTTAGGCCAGTTGGGGCTGAGGACAAGGCTCAGCCCCCTACTTGGCCCATTTCGCGGCTACCAGACAGCGGTAAATCCTGCCCGATGATCGTTCGCGGCCAATTTATCATGGTTTACTTAATTAATTTAATATATACTATTATTATTATTGAAAATGGCTTGCGCGGAGTGCTGGACTCCAGCCGCAACATGGCCTTGGGCAATACAGACCGGACGATGCCATGCAGACCTGGGTTCCATACTGCTAGTGTGTGACTACATGTGCACACCTTCGGTTTACCATGCGAACAGCATGTTGTCAGGAAAGAAGCAATCCATGCAGGGCAATCATTCATCGACCAACTTAAGCAAAACATCCAATAGGCCATTGTCAGCACGCACGCGCAGGCCTGCAGGCTTGGTTTACTGCATGGGCGTGGCCGTCTTGGCCCTGCTTGGCGCCTGCGGCGGCGGTGGCGGTGGCGGTGGTAGTAGCAACCAGGTCAGCACCAACCTTGCTCCAGCAGCCCAACTAGCCAATACCTGTGTCAGCCCAGCTCAAAACACAGCTGAAAAACCAGGCACCGCAACCGATGAAAAGGCCTGGGTCCGCTCCTTTGTGGATGAGCGCTACCTTTGGTACCAAGATGTTCCGAGCCTGGATGCAAGCCAATATGCCAGCGCTGCAGCCTACTTCGACGTCTTGAAAACTCCCGCAAAGAACAGCGCCGGTGGCGATTTAGACCGATTCCATTGGTCCGAAACAAAGGAGGAATATGACCAATACACCAACGGTATATCCGTCGATTACGGTATATCCTGGTCGCGGTTGGCCAATTCGCCGCCGCGCAGTTATGTCGTGTACGACGTGGAGCCGCAAAGTCCCGCTGGAAAGGCCGGTATCCGGCGCGGCGATAGGCTGAGCAAGGTAGACGGTATCGACTTCATGAATGGCGCTGATGTGACCGGGATCAATAACGGCGTATTCCCTAAAGACCAAGTCCAGCATACACTCGAATTGCAACGTGGCACATCCACCCTTGCATTTACGCTGCAGGCTGGCCAATATGCCACCACACCCGTTAGAGACGCCAAGGTGATTAACGCCAACGGAACCAAGGTCGCCTATCTGTATTTCGACAGCTTTATCGCTAAATCCGAGGATGAGCTAATCACTGCCTTCAGTGACTTCAAAACACAGGGCGCCAAGGAGCTGATCATTGACATGCGCTACAACGGTGGCGGCCTGCTGTTCATCTCCAGCCAACTCGCTTACATGATTGCCGGGCCTAGCGCGAGCAGCGGCAAGACATTTAACAGGCAGGTAT
>CAMCJY010000259.1 GCA_945875225.1 Comamonas sp. lk
GCTGGGCGGTGGCGGACTACCCTTACGGCACCAACATTGGTCTGTCCAATGAATGGGCGGGCAGCGGTGCGGGTTATGGCATGTTGGGCAACGCCATCCGCGTAACCACACGTCCTTTCGATGTTATGAATGGCGACTTGGTGCTGGAAGCCACTATCGACCAGGGCAAGACTGGCTTTACGATAAACAAACCCTTGCTCATCGAGCTGTATGCGCAATACCACCAGGGCGACTTGGTAGTGGATGCGATTTACCAAAACGCCAAAAACGGCAAACCCCTGGCTTGGGGACATGGACCTTTTGGCGCACTGACTGACTCAACAGCCGATGACAGCTTGCTCACTAGCGGGGCCGAGCAAAGCATGGCGATGGCGGTGGCGCGTTACCAGCTGACATCGCAAATTGAGCTGTCGGGCGGCGTGCGCGCCAACCGTTGGAGCGGCATGCGGGCGATTCAGCTATCGACCGGAGCCCAAGGGCTTTGGAATAATATGTTTAACGTGGCCTGGGACACGAATGTGGGCGGCGTGGCCAACCCAGGCTACTCGGCAAGCTCGGTGGACTTGAGCGTCGGGGCCCGCTACCGCACCGGCCCTTGGACCGCCTCGGTAGGTCTGATTTACCTGGGCACCGCGACCACCAGCAACCCCACTGAGCGCGGCCAAAGCAATGACGCCACCGCTGCCACCGTTGGCCTGAACTACGACTACGGACAAGGCATCCAGTTCTACGGCTTTGCCGGAATGAGCCACTTTGGCCGCATCGGCCTGTCGCCCATGTCCATGCCGGGCAATAACGCGTTCTGGGGTGTTGACTCCCGCGTGACGCAGGACGGCAACTGGTTTGGCGCGGGTGTGGTTTACACGTTTTAAGGCTCAAGAGCCAAAGGTTTACCCATGAAATTCTCCCAACTTTTTTCTTCATCTGCGCGAAACGCTTTATGGCAGCGCACTTTGGCAGTACTGATCAGCGGCCTGCTACTTGCCTCCTGCGGTGGCGGTGGTGTTGTCGTAACGGGCGTTACGCAGCGACTGCTAAGCGCAGAAGTGTCGATGCGTAATGCCGTCAACTACGCGCCCTACCGAACTTCCCAAGTGGAATCAGACCGTGCCAATGAGACGATTACCGAGGCAATGATCAAGCAGGACCTGGACCTGATGGTGGCGGGCAATTTCAAGCTAATCCGCTTGTTTGACAGCTCCGACAAAGTGGCTAAGCAAACACTGAAAGTGATTCGCGACAACAACCTGGATATCAAGGTCATGCTGGGTGTCTGGATTGCCAGCGGCAATGACGCATTCAACCAGGCAGAGATTGTCAGGGGAGTGGCGCTTGCCAAGCAATACAGCGACATCGTGCTTGCCGTCAGCGTGGGTAATGAGACCATGGTCAATTGGTCTTTCAATCGATTGACGGTAGCGCAAATGGCCGCTTACATCAAAAGTGTGCGTAGCCAAGTCACACAACCAGTTACCACCGATGACAACTGGGCATTTTTTGCAAAAACCAACGAACAGGATCAGAACCCGCGCGCGGTGCTGGACGTGATCGACTTCGTGGCGATGCACACCTACCCCTTGGCCGAAACCATCCATCCACCAGCGACCTGGGACTGGCAGCAGTTGGGTGTGACAGCGGGGCCCTCGCGGGCCACCGCCATGATGGACGCCGCTATTGCTGCCGCACGTGCGCAGCACGCCTCAGTGCGCGCCTACCTTGACAGCCAGGGTTTTTCCAAGATGCCGATCCTCATTGGCGAAACCGGTTGGAAGGCCGTGGCCTCCGATGGCGAGTTCAACCGCGCCCATCCGGTGAACCAGAAAATGTATTTCGACAGGCTGCAAACTTGGACCAACGAAATGCGCGCCGGCCAGGGCGGGCCCAAATCTATTTTCTATTTCGCAGCCTTTGACGAGGATTGGAAAGGTCAAGACGACAAATGGGGGCTTTTCAATAAGAGCCGGCAGGCGCGTTATGTGGTCCAAAGCCTGTACCCCAAAGCACAGGGATATGTACATGAAACCGGCACCTATGCCGCGACGGACGCCTTGTACGCACCGGATGTGAGTCAGGCCGTTGTAAGCGGTTCGCGCTTTACCGTGTATGCCGATAGTGTTCCCACCGGTGCCTCAGCGGCAGTGGCGACAGGCGCAGACCTGTTCGGTTGGGACAACCCGCCAACCGCCTTTGGCGGCGAAGAAGACGCTGGCGTGCGCGTCACCGGCGCACCCGGCGACAGTGCCAATGGGCTGGTGGTCAAACCCGTTCCGAAATCCTGGGGTTGGGGGCTTTTAATAGCACCCGGCAATGGCACGGTGATCGCAAATCTCAGCGCCTACGAAGCGACAGGTAATTTGAACTTCAGCATCAAGACGAACTACCCGGGCAAACTGGAAGTTGGTTTTTACACCGGCAGCGGCGCATCGGGCTATGACGTTTACATGCCTTTAGTAAGCGGCAGTTACGGCTATGTGAATGATGGCAATTGGCACACGGTCACCATTCCAATTCGGGATATCAAACCTTCTGGTAACAAAGGCTCTGGCAACGAGGGCTCCGCTACATCGGTTTTTGATCTGAGCAAAGTGAGCAACCCGTTCGTTATCGCGGATCGCTTTGGTAAAACCGGAAATAACCAAGCCAGCGCCACCAACACCAAAATTTATATCGACAATATTTACTGGTCCAAATAAGCCAACACCCATCCTCTTAAAGAAAAAGGGACTTGGGTGAAAAGCGTGATCCGTCATTACCTTAGCAAGCAGGATGCGGCGTCCCAACTGGTAGCACAAGCGCCTTTGCTTGGTTACCAGAGCACTGGCGGCGTTCCTTCGCTCTACATCAACCCCACCAAAACCTTCCAAACCCTGGAAGGTTTTGGCGGCGCCTTCACCGAATCGGCCGCCACGACCTGGAAAAAGCTAGCGCTGGCGCAGCAGCAGGAAGTATTGCGCGCTTACTTTGACCCGGTGCAGGGGCATGGCTATACCTTTTGCCGGGTGCATATGAACAGCTGCGATTTTTCGCTGGGCAACTATGCGCATGTGGAAACAGCGGGCGATGTGGACTTGCACAGCTTTAGCATCGACCGCGACCGCGTGGCCTTACTGCCCATGATTCAGGCGGCGCAGCAGGTGGCCGGGCGCAAACTGCAACTACTGGTATCGCCCTGGAGCCCGCCGGCCTGGATGAAAAGCAATGGGCAAATGAACGGTGGCGGGTATTTGCTGGCGCAGTACCGCGCTGCTTGGGCGCGCTGTTTTGTGGAGTTCATCTGCGCTTATGAAGCCGAAGGCGTGCCGGTATGGGGAGTATCAGTGCAAAACGAACCCGAAGCGGTGCAGACCTGGGACAGCTGCATTTATACCGCCGAGGAGGAGCGCGATTTTGTGCGCGACCACCTGGGTCCGACACTGGCGGCAGCGAGCTTGGGGCATGTGCGCATCGTGATTTGGGACCAC
>CAMCJY010000260.1 GCA_945875225.1 Comamonas sp. lk
GAAGGAACACCCATGATTCAAGTTGGAGACACCCTGCCCGCCACCACCCTAATGGAGTACCACGAGGTGGAGGCTGAGGGATGCAGCATTGGCCCCAACGCCGTCGATGTGGCCAAAGCCAGCGCCGGCAAGACCATTGCCTTGTTTGCATTGCCCGGTGCATTCACGCCCACCTGCTCGGTTAAGCATGTGCCTAGTTTTGTGACGCATTACGAGGACTTCAAGGCCGCTGGCGTTGATGAAATTTGGTGTCTGAGCGTGAATGACGCTTTTGTGATGGGCGCCTGGGCGCGCGAGCAAAATACCGGCACCAAAGTGCGTATGTTGGGCGACGGCAGCGGTGACTTTGCCAAAGCCACCGGCTTGGTATTGGACCTGACCACCCGCGGCATGGGGGTGCGTAGCAACCGCTACTCCATGCTGGTCAAAGACGGCAAGGTCGTCACGCTCAATGTCGAAGGCCCTGGCAAATTCGAAGTCAGCGACGCAGCCACTTTGCTGGCACAGGCCAAGGCCTGATTCAAGGCCCAGCCAGGCTACTACTCTAGGCAGCCGCGCTGCCTAGAGTTCCACTTTCAGGTAGTGCGCCCCGGCAATGGGGTTGAAGTAGTAAGGCGGGATTTCTTGAAATCCCAGGTCGCCGTACAGTGCGCGCGCGGCCTCCATCTCGCTCAGCGTATCTAGCAGCATGCAGCTGTAGCCTTGCATGCGCGCAAAATCCATTTGCGCTTCGGTGAGCCTTCGACCCAGGCCTAAACCCCGGTGTACTGGGCGTACATACAGGCGCCGTATTTCGCAGGCATTGCTGTAATCCACATTGTCCAAAGGCCGCAAAGCGCAGCAAGCCAGTACGTCATCCCCCGCCATTGCGAGCAGCAGTTGGCCTCTTGGCGCTGCATAGTCTCCGGGCAGTGCAATCAATTCCTCCTCAAAACCTGAGAAGCACTCTGGCACAGTCAAAGAGCCTGCGTATTCCCGCAGTATCAGGCGCGCCGCGAAAAGCGAGTGGGTGCAATCAGGGACGCACAGGTGCACCGCCGGCCCCATGGTCGCTGGACTTGTGGCACTCATAGCGGGCTGCTTCCGACGACCAAGCCCACCGTCATGGCGCAAAGCAAAAAGAGCACTCCAGCCAGTAGGCGCGAGGCCTTGTTGTCCTTGCTGGCCAGCGCAGGGTTTGCCAGGATTTTGTCGCCGGTGAGCATGGGCCTTAGCAAATCAATCCGGCGTACCCGCAGATACCAAAAAACGCTGCCAAGGTGCAACAAAACCAAAGCAATCAGCGCCCATTTGCCCGGCCCGGTGTGCCATTGGGTAGCCAGTTCCACCCATGCATTGCTAACCCGGGCCGCTAGTGGCCCACTGGTGGCAATTTGGTCGTCGCTAAACAGACCGGCTAGCGCTTGCAGCCCCAAAAAAGACAACATCGCCAGCACCGACCAAGCTCCCAAAGGGTTATGTCCCACAGCCGGCTGCATCTGCGCCAAAGGCTGGCGCGCGTAACGCCAGGCCTGCAAAGGGGTTGACACAAAACTGAAAAAGCGCGACCAATAGCCGCCTGCAAAGCCCCAGACGATGCGCCACATCACCAGGCTCAGCATGGCGTAGCCACAGCGCATATGCCAAACCATGGCATCGCCCCCGATTTGCCCGCTAAGCACCAAGGCAAAGAAAAGCAGGGCTATGGCACCGTGGCACAGACGCGTCGGTAAATCCCAGACTCGAACCGCAAACAAATTATCTGCTCCCACGAAGTCGTACAAGGGTTAAATCCCAAGTCTAGCCATAAATAGAGGATTAGGCCCCGCGGCCCCCCGGCCAATGGTAAAGCCCCAGGCCGCACTCAACTAAACGACAGGGGCAAAATATCACCTTGGACCTAGGTAAAAGGCCAAAAACCACTTAACCCATTGAGAGCAACCATGAAGCACACACCATCGACGCAGGCCAGTTATGCGGCCACCCTCCTGCTATGCATCAGCAGCCTCGCCATGCCCGCCCATGCGCAATTTGCCAAGCCGGAAGACGCGATCAAATACCGTAAAGCCGCATTGACGGTGATGGGAGCGCATTTTGGCCGGGTAGCCGCTATGGCCGGCGGAAGGGCCCCTTACGATGCCAAAGCTGTCGCTGAGAATGCGGCGCTGGCCGAAACCATGTCCAAATTGCCATGGACAGCTTTCCCTGAGGGCAGCGACAAAGGCGAAACCAAGGCCAAGCTGGAAATTTGGACGGACAAGGCCCGCTTTGCCGAAGCTGCAGACAAACTACAAGCTGAATTGACCAAGCTCAACGTGGCTGCCCGCATGGGCACGCTCGATACCCTCAAGCCTGCGGTGGCCAGCGTGGCGGGTGCTTGCAAAAATTGCCATGACAACTTTAGGCAGTAGAACAATACCGGGAATTTTTTCAACACCAGGGCTGCAAACGCATAGGCGCGTACCACAGGCATTCATAGCGGGTGCTCTAAGGCGCGCAAGCAGCGTGTTGGCGCTGTGCGTACTGCTGGGGGCCTGTAGCCCGGCGCTGAACTGGCGTAACGTCAACTTAGCGGGGATGCAGGCCGCTTTGCCTTGCAAACCCGACCAGGCAGAGCGTTCCGTCTCATTGGCTGGCGTAGACCTGCGCTTGGCTATGGTCGGCTGTGAAGCGGACGGCGGGCTGTATGCCATCAGCCACCTGCGCCTTGCGCAAGGCGTGCAGGCCCAGGCCATCATCGATGCATGGCGCATGCAGGCTATGCAGTCCATGGGCAGCACCGCATTGCCCTTGACTACGCCGCTACCAGCGCTTGGCGCACGACCCGCGCTGACGGTCTATCAAGCGAGCGGCAACAACCCGCGTGGACAGGCGGTGCAAGCGCGTTGGACCTGGGTGCAGCGCGACCGGGATATCTACCATTGGGCCTTGTACGCACCTGTGATTGGCGCTGAAATGGAAGAGCCATTTCTTGGCGCATTTCAATGGCCATAGCCGCGTTGAACGCGCTTGCAAGAGCTAGTGGCAGCGCGCTGATAAAGTGCTTTCAGTGCAGGCGCCTTCATCCGGAACACGCATAATCGGGCGATACCTCTGACAACATTGCATGCCCGTCGATATTTTGATCATTGCCCATGCGCCGCTGGCCAGTGCCCTGCGCAGCTGCGTCTTGCATGTTTTCCCGGAAGTCGCCGCTAGTTTGCGTGCTATCGACGTACCGCCTGACGAGGCGCCTGAAGCCACGCAGCAGCGTGTAAAGGCCTGCCTGCAGGCCAGCGACACGAACTCGGTGTTGGTGCTGACGGATGTCCTTGGCGCCACGCCTTGCAATATCGCGCAGAAAATTGCCGATCATCAGCAATGTAAATTGGTCGCAGGCGTTAATCTGCCCATGCTGCTACGCACCGTGAACTACCGCCACGAGTCTATGGATGCCTTGCTGGCGCGCGCGCTTGCCGGCGGCAAGCAATG